>SLGC01000075.1 GCA_007123885.1 Bacteroidales bacterium
ATATATTTTGCATTTAAGTTATTTTGGCATTGCATAGGGATGTATCCCCTTGTTTATTCATCTCTTTTTGTCTGACGAAGTCTGATGGGGATTCATACGAACAAACTATTATTATCAAGTTTATATTCAGCCGCTTACTAAAGCATGTTATTCATATTCGGTATTTCACTCGTATGATAATCCAATAACAGAATGATCATGCATGTGAGATCGACCGCAGGTCGAACCCTCTCATGTTAATAAAATCACAAACCGAAAACCGGATCAGCAAACCTTTTATTGTGCAAATTAAATATTATTAAAACAAAAAAGCAAAAAGAGATGTTACTGTCTGACCCTACCTCATCCTGAATTGTGTCTTTTCCTGGACCGGTATGTTTTTAGAAAATGGAAAGGAACGGACATTTATGTTGCCTTTTACCATTACCTCGGTTTGCCCGTCAAGGAACATATTATACATGGTTAAGGCACCCCTCAATATATTTGGAAATTCCGCCTGGAGCGGAAAGGTATAAAGTTCAAAGGAATTTGCAGGTATTAAAAGACGATCTACATTTTTTATATTCCCGATATGTTCAGCATCAATATAAACATCAAGGTCAACGTCAATTATTCTAAATCTAACGGATGAAGGATTATCGATTGTCATTGATACTTCGAATTCAATCGATCTTCCGGAGATTCTGCGGAACCTGACATCTTCAATTTCGCCGATTTCGATATTTTCAAAACCGGAACAGGAAGGCAGCAGGAAAAGTACAGCAGCAAAAAACAGGATCAAAGGTGATTTGGATAGTTTCATGGATTATTTGAATTATTTCAGTGCCCCTTCTGATAATGATACAGCATATCATAAATCATGCAGGAAATAAAGGTTAATATATAGTTTTAAATAAAGGTCACGATCAGTTTTAAGTGAAGGTTAATATTTATATTATATTTATCCCGTTTTACAGGTCGGGTCATACTGAATATGAATTAACTGCTAAACTTAATTAATTGAATATTAACCTGATTAAATAGTTTTATTAGGATGCATTTATTAAAAAGAACAACGTATTATCTATCCAAAATATTTGCAAGGTCGCTTGATTATATTGAAATAATCGGGAACAAACTTCCTCATCCTGCCACTATTTTCGCACTGCTCGCTTTATTAGTCATACTTCTTTCGGCAGTGACACACTGGATGGGAACCTCAGCCGTTCACCCGGTAGATGAAAGTGTGGTAGCTGTCAACAACCTGCTGGGCCCCGATGGCCTGCGGTGGATCTATACCAATGTTCTTGATAATTTTCTGAGATTCCCTCCACTTGGTTATGTTCTTGTTGTAATGGTGGGAATAGGCCTTGCTGAAGGTACAGGGCTTTTTGCCGTCATGATACGGGCATTGGTACTTGGCGCCCCTCCAAAACTTATCACATACGCACTTGTTCTTGCCGGAATTATAAGCGGGCTTGCAGTCGAGGCAGGTTACGTAATTCTGATCCCCCTTGGGGCAATGTTGTTCCATGCCCTTGGAAGGCATCCGATGGCAGGACTGGCGGCGGCTTTTTGCGGAGTCAGCGGAGGTTTTGGGGCAAACCTGGTCATAGGATCGGTAGACCCGATACTGGCAGGCATATCAACATCTGCCGCTCAGCTAATAATTGAAGATATAGTCATTAACCCTGCGGTAAATTATTATTTCATGATAGCCTCAAGTTTTGTTGTTCTGTTTGTTGGTGCCTGGGTAACCGACAGCGTGGTTGAACCAAGGCTAGGCAAATATGAAGGGACAACTGAAAAGTTTGATATTCAGGGGCTTACAGCCAGAGAAAGCCGGGGGTTGAAATGGGCGGGAATTACCGTGCTGGCTTTCATTGCACTGATGAGCCTGACAGTTATTCCCGAAAATGGGTTACTCAGAAATCCGGAAACAGGGGAAATCCTGCACTCACCGTTTTTCGACGGTATTATCATAGGAATACTCCTTTTCTTTTATATTCCTGCTCTCGCGTATGGCATCATAGTGGGCACGATCAATAACGACAAGGATATGATGAAACACATAATCCGCTCAATGTCAGGTATGGGTAGTTATATTGTCCTGGTATTTTTTGCCGCTCAGTTTGTCTACTTCTTTAATCACAGTAACCTTGGATTGATTATTGCCATTAAAGGTGCCTCAACATTGAGGGATATTGGCTTTACCGGGCCAATGCTTATTGTTGCTTTCGTCATGCTTTCCGCATTTATCAACCTGTTTATGGGAAGCGCCTCTGCCAAATGGGCAATTATAGCGCCGGTATTCATACCAATGCTCATGCTTTTGGATAATCCATACCATCCGGGAATTGTCCAGGCTGCATTTCGCATTGGTGATTCACTGACAAACCTGATCACTCCAATGATGAGCTATTTTGCCCTGATAGTTACTTTTGCCCAGAAGTATGACGAAAAGTATGGTATAGGGACAATAATTTCCACCATGCTCCCATATACGATTTTCCTTGCAATCTTCTGGACTTTGCTGCTTGTTGTCTGGATGTACCTGGGTATTCCATTGGGACCGGACGGGCCGATCTTTCTGGAGTGAGGAGCATCTGAACCCGGTATCCCACATACATGGGCAGCGGCTTTGAGCCTGATTGAAGCTTCGTAACATGATTTTTCCATGAACTCCGTTACCTTCGGGCCAGGGCTGCAAGGAAATTACCGCTCCCGTTGGCTGAAGGATTTTAATTCCAATACACCGGACTGCGGCTCCGGCAATCATGGTCCCGCCGGGACCGGTTTCCTGACAGGCAGGAGGCTTTAAAGGAACAAACACGGATAGGTGGTTATTATTCCAGTGCTTTTGCTACCTCATCGGTGATATCAAGGTTATGATAGACATTCTGCACATCATCATTATCCTCAAATTCTTCAACCATCTTAAGTACCTTTAGTGCCGAATCCACGTCAAGCTGTTTCGTGTCGTTGGGTATACGCTGTAATTCTGCATTCTCCGCCTGTATGCCCATGTCTTCTATCTTTTTCCTTACGCTGCCAAAATCTTCAAGCGGTGTTGTTATGTAGTAGATGCCGTCGTGTATTTCGATATCTTCTGCGCCGGCATCGATGACTTCGAGTTCGAACATTTCAGGATCGCCGATATTTTCACCTGCTACCGTGATCATGCCCTTTCGGTCGAATAAAAATCCAAGCGAACCATGCGTGCCCAGATTGCCGCCTCTTTTATTGAAGACTGACCGGACGCTGCCCACGGTCCGCAAATGATTATCGGTAAGACATTCTATAAATACGGCCACCCCGTTGGGTGCGTAACCTTCAAATGTGGCTTCCTGCAAATTTGACGGATCTTTATCCGCCTTATTGATGGCTCTCTGTATATTATCCTTGGGCATATTGACTCCCTTGGCATTGGAAATGGCAAGTCTCAGCGCGGGGTTTGCATCGGGATCGGGTCCTCCGTCCCTTACCGCTAATTCAATTTCCTTAACGATGCGCGAGAAGATCTTGGAACGCTTTGCATCAAGCGCTCCCTTCTTCCTTTTGATTGTTGACCACTTGCTATGTCCTGACATATATTCGGTTTTTAGCAAAAATAATTTTTTTTACCGTAAATTAAATAAAACTGCCCGGCTCATATAACCTTCTAATTTGCGTTTGTTATTAGAAATCAAACATTAATTTTGCAGCAATTAATATTGACAATGAACATGTCATCAAAAAAACAACATATATCTCCTGCCACCATAAACCTGACCTCATCATCATCAGGCCCCGTATATATCGAAACTTACGGCTGCCAGATGAATGTAAGCGATTCCGAAGTGGTCATTTCCATAATGAAAGAGAATGGCATTCACCACACAACCGATATAGAGAATGCAGGCATAATATTGATAAATACCTGCTCCATAAGGGAAAATGCCGAACAGCGGGTATGGGGAAGGCTTGATGTTTTCAGGCAGATGAAAATGAAAAAACCGGGGCTTCTGGTAGGGATTATAGGTTGTATGGCGGAAAGATTGAAGGAAGATCTCCTTGAAAGTAAAAAGCTGGTCGACCTGGTGATCGGTCCCGATGCATACAGGGAATTGCCATCCCTGCTGAAGGAAGCCGGCACCGGTCAGAAAGCAATAAACGTGCTTCTCAGCCGTGAAGAGACTTATGCCGATATAAGCCCGGTGCGGACAGACAATAACGGAGTTTCGGCCTTTGTATCCATTATGAGAGGCTGCAACAATTTCTGCTCCTATTGTGTTGTCCCCTACACCAGGGGAAGGGAGCGCTCCAGGGATCCGGGATCTGTACTAAGGGAGATAGGTGAGCTTTCAGAGGCCGGCTACAGGGAGGTCACCCTGCTGGGGCAGAACGTCAACTCCTACTACTGGAATAATACCGGCACTGCCATCACCGATTTTTCAGATCTGCTGGAAAAGGCCGCCCATGAATATCCCGGCATAAGAATGAGGTTTTCCACCTCTCATCCCAGGGATATCAGTGATAAGCTGCTTTATACCATAACCCGCACCCCGAATATATGCAAGCATATACATCTGCCGGTGCAGTCGGGAAGCAGCAGGATACTTCAGCTTATGAACCGGGGATATTCACGTGAACAATACCTTGAAAGAGTTGCAGCCATCCGAAGAATAATAAAGGATTGCTCAATATCGACCGATATTATAGCAGGATTTTGCTCCGAAACCGGGGATGACCACAGGCAGACCCTGTCGCTGATGGAAGAGGCGGTATATGATTTTGCCTTCATGTTCAAATACAGCGAGCGGCCCGATACCAGGGCTGCCAATAACCTTCCGGATGACGTTCCTGAGGATGTCAAATCTCGCAGGCTCAAAGAAATAATAACGCTTCAGGGTAAACTTTCCGCTAAAAGCAAAAAGGGTGATCTGGGAAAAACATTTGAGGTACTTGTCGAAGGAACTTCAAAGAAATCGGATAATGAGCTTTTTGGCAGGAACTCCCAGAACAAGGTTGTCGTATTCCCGGCAAACGGTTTCAAACCGGGTGATTATGTAAATGTGAACATTCTAAGACATACCTCCGCCACACTTATAGGTGTTCCTGTATGTGATTTGGAAGGCGGGAAATGATGAAAATGACAAAACCGGCAACCTTAACTCTATTTGTCAGGATTGCCGGCCGAATACCTGAAGCTGTGAATATCAGCCTCAAAAAAACCTGCAATAATTATTCTAGAAGGCCAGGCCAACAGTGACTCCTGTCCTCACACCAAAACCATCAAAGTACCCTACATCAAAACTGCCGGCATCTCCTGCCTCTACCTTAACATTACCTACAGAATAGGCCGGCCCGATAAATGCCTCGATGCTGATCCGGTTTCTTACAACACTCTGGTAGCCTACCAGCAGGCCTCCGCCCATAGCCGAATAGGAAGCTTTTCCATCATCTATTTCTGTTGTCAGGTTGAAACTCTGGTACCGCAGATAAGGAGCGATAAAAACTCCGGAGGGACTTACCCTTTTTTCACTCATATAATACCGGAATTCCGGGGTAATACCAAACCCGCTGAAACTGGTTTCCAAAACTGAAATTCCCGTGTAGAAAAAACCAAACTGGATGCTCATTGCTTCATTCATTGATCTTTCATAGAAAAATGAGCCGGTGCGGACAAGAGGACTGAAAATGTTGGCCTTAATAACATTTTGGCTGGATTCCTGGGCCATGGAAGGCAGCATCAGGAAAAAACCAAGAAATGCAACAAAAAAGCTGCGTAAAAAAATTTTCATCTTAAATGGTTTAAGTTAATACTTCTATTTATAATCCACTTGCTCATGACTTTACATTTCCAATCAAGGTATTCACAGGTGGACGATTACATTAAGTTCTAACGGACTCCCGGTCGAAATGTTACAAAATCAAGTCGAATTTCTTAACCGGAAAACCAGTTACGAATCAGGTTCCCGGCAAAGCTGCAAAAACAGGACGGGATTAACTGCAGGATGCATCATGTTGCCATGAACTTCTATGCGGATGAATGGAATTCAGTTTATTTATGCCCTCCGGTCGAAAGGCTGCAAAAATCGGTCGGTTTTCTTACCGGCCCCGGATCTGCAGACCAAGCTCCCTGAGTTGCTCCCCGGTAATGGTTGAAGGGGAATCAGACATCAGGTCCCTGCCTGAATTATTTTTGGGAAAGGCGATAACATCCCTAATCGAGCCGGATCCTGAAAAAACTGCAACCCACCTGTCAAAGCCGAATGCCACTCCGGCATGCGGCGGGGCGCCGTAATGGAATGCGTCCATCAGGAAACCAAACTGTTTTCTGGCCTGTTCATCGGTAAATCCCAGTTTTTCGAACATTTTCTTCTGAAGGTTTTCATCGTGTATACGCACCGATCCTCCGCCAATTTCCACACCATTGATTACCAGATCATAGGCATAAGCCCTGACACTGGCAGGATCAGAATCGAGAAGGGAAATATCCTCATGCCTGGGTGAGGTAAAGGGATGATGCATTGCATAAAAACGGTTCGTTTCCTCATCCCATTCAAAAAGGGGAAAATCAATAACCCACAGGGGGGCATAATCATCCTGGTTTACCACGTCAAGCTGCCTGCTCATCTCCAGCCTCAGTTCAGAAAGTGCTGTCTGTGTCCTGGTACGTTCGCCGGACAGGATAAGCAGCAGATCTCCCGGACGGGCACCGGTCTTTTCGATCCATTTTCTGAGGGCCTGGTTATCATAAAATTTATCTACACTGGATTTAATTGTACCATCACTGTTGTAACGTACATAGACCATGCCTCCGGCACCGATCTGCGGCCTTTTTACATAGCCGGTAAGCTGATCCAATTGCTTGCGGGTATATGAAGCACAATTTTCCGCAACTATTCCCCCTGTATATCCGGCATTTTCAAAAACAGGAAAATCATACCCTTTTACGAGGTCAGAGATCTCAACGAGCTTCATGCCGAATCTTATATCGGGTTTGTCGGTTCCATATTGCTCAATTGCATCCCTGAATGTAAGGCGGGGAAATGGTTCATTGATGCTGATATTCTTAATTTTATAAAAAAGATGCCTTGCAAGGCCCTCAAACGTGTTCAGCACATCTTCCTGCCCGGCAAAGGACATTTCACAATCCACCTGGGTAAATTCAGGCTGCCGGTCGGCGCGCAGGTCTTCATCGCGAAAGCATCTGACTATCTGAAAATATTTATCAAAACCGGCAACCATAAGCAGCTGCTTGAATATCTGTGGCGACTGGGGAAGGGCATAAAACTCACCGGGGTTCATCCTGGAGGGAACTACAAAATCCCGGGCTCCTTCAGGTGTGGATCTGATCATCATGGGAGTCTCTATTTCCAAAAAGGACTGCTCATCCAGGTATTTCCGTATCTCTACTGCCATCCGGTGACGCAGTTCAAGATTCTTTTTCATAGGATTTCTTCTTAGATCAAGATACCGGTATTTCATTCTCAGTTCCTCACCACCATCAGATTCATCCTCGATGGTAAAAGGGGGCAATGATGAGGGATTCAGGACATTCAGTTTGCCGACCTCAATTTCTATTTCACCGGTAGGCATTTTGGGATTCTTGCTGGAACGTTCCCTTACCTTTCCGCTGACCTGGATAACAAATTCACGGCCCATTTCACGGGCCTTCATGCACAATTGCGAATCTGTATCAAGATCAAAGACAAGCTGGGTTATTCCGTAACGGTCACGAAGATCAATAAAGGTCATCCCCCCGAGATTCCTTGAGCGCTGAACCCATCCGCTCAGTGTTACGTCAATATTCCTGTATCCCAGGTTCAGTTCTCCGCAAGTATGTGTCCTGTACATTTTGATTTTATTTTAGTTTGTTTGCGAAATTAAAAATATTTTTACACTTACTTTTATCCTGCCGGAAAAACAGTATGGTATTTGTCCTGAATTATGTGTTCGGTGAGATTTTTACCACCTGAAGGGTTAGAATGGGGACGGAATTATATAAAAACGATGGATCCGGCCCAACTAATCAGGTTCCGGCAGCAGAGACCCACAGGTTCCGGTAACAGCGCACCGGTGAAGATGAAAATTTCGAATATTAACTTAACTACATTGAGGAGATGGATATTCCTGTTTTTTCGGATACCTGGTTTATGAACGAGGCTCTCAAAGAGGCCCGCGCGGCTTTTGATAAAGACGAGATACCGGTGGGAGCCCTGGTAGTATGCAATAACATCACTGTGGCCAGGGCCCATAACCTCACAGAAACGCTGAATGATGTGACAGCCCATGCAGAAATGCAGGCGTTTACCGCAGCAGCTACAGCACTGGGGGGCAAATTCCTCCAGGAATGCACATTGTATGTTACATTGGAACCCTGTGTAATGTGCGCCGGTGCGGCATACTGGACCAGGATAGGCAGGATCGTCTGGGGCGCTTCAGATGAGAAGAGGGGATTTACCCTTTCCGGGGAAAGGGTCCTTCATCCCCGCACTAAAACAACCGGTGGAATTCTTGGAAATGAATGTTCAACGATCCTGAAAGAATTTTTCAGGACCAAGAGGAAAAGCAGCAGGAACAATGGTGACATCGAACCCGGCCTGAACTGATACCGACGTTGAAATAGCAAAGGCTTCACAAAAGTAAATTGTCCGGACGTGAGGCTTCTGGAGTTATGGTTATGGAAGTAAATGGTCAGGCATTCAGAGAATCACTCTGCCATTATCAGGCTATTAATGTCTTGAATGTTCTTTATTGATGATCAGCTTTTTATATTTTTTTCTGATCTCACCCAATCTAAATGAGTCATCCTCGCTTCTCAGGGAGTTTTTCGGTGGAAAAAGAAAATAACACTTTTTTTCACTGCAGTCCGGCATTTTTTCTTACTTTGCCTTCAAAATGGTTAACCTGCTCCTGAGATAACATGACCATACCCGACTGATATCCAGGTTTAACAAATGCCCAGGTCACTTACCTCAAAGAAAACAACATTATTAAATCAACCTGTAAAATGATGATCCTGTTTAAGTTTTTTATCCGCAGAGTGATTTTCACTGCAATGATCCTCACCCTTCCGGGGAGTTTTTCTCTGCAAACCGTTGAAGCCAAAGCAGCCGAAGACCAAAAATCCGGAAGCTCCGGACCCGGATATCAAGAAACCGCGATAACCGGTCTGA
>SLGC01000020.1 GCA_007123885.1 Bacteroidales bacterium
GACAGGACCTGGTGTTCTGGGGCGGTGGCGTTGACACCCAGAAGACACTCCCTTATTCCGATCCTCTGGAAATAAGGGAAGAGGTGCTGCGGCTGTGCGAAATTTTTGCTCCCGGAGGAGGATTTGTTTTCAACACCGTTCATAATATCCAGGCCAATGTACCGGTAGAAAACATAGTTGCAATGATAGATGCTGTGAAGGAGTTCAATGGCACAAAATAGGCAGTGATGGATGAAAAATTGCTGACCGGCAAAAATATTGTTATAATAGGCGGAACTACCGGGCTTGGTCTTTCTGCGGCCTCTGCATTCATAAGATGCGGAGCAGGGGTGGTTATTGTTGGAAGGGACCGGGAAAAGGCTGACCTGGCCCTGGAAAAGCTGGGCAGCCGGGCAGAAGTTGTTTTGGGCGATGCCACTGATCATTCAACCGCAGTAAATGCCATAGAATGCTGCATCGGCAGGTTCGGGAATTTCGGGGGACTGTATCATGTGGCAGGCGGGAGCGGGAGGAAAGCGGGCGACGGACCGCTGCATGAACTCACCCTTGAGGGCTGGAATTATACCATGCAGCTGAACCTGACCTCGTTGATGTTGTCCAACAGGGCGGCTGTAAGGGAATTTTTGAAAAACAAAAAAGGAGGCACGGTCCTGAATATGGGATCAGTACTGGGCAATTCACCTTCACCTGGTTTTTTTGCAACTCACGCATATGCAGCTTCAAAATCTGCCATAGCAGGATTTACACGATCCGTAGCTTCATATTATGCCAGGTTCAATATCAGGATAAACGCAGTAGCGCCCGGTCTTGTTGAAACTCCGATGGCCGTTCGCGCATTGGGTGATGATGATATCCTTTCCTTCATCAGGACAAAGCAACCACTGGAGGGGGGAAGGATTGGCAGACCCTCTGATCTGGACGGACTGGCAGTTTATTTCATGAGTGATCACTCAAAATTCATTACCGGTCAGGTAGTGGCTGTGGACGGCGGATGGTCTGTAAGCGAAGGGCAGCACAAATAACGACAGTTAAACTTCATATCAATTTAAAGGTATTCAAATGTCAAACACAACAATAGGAATCGATTTGGGAGGCACAAGGATAAAGGCCGCATCCATTGACCGGACGGGCAACATCCTGCACCAGCATTATCAGCCTACAAATGATAACGAGGAAGGAACATGGAAAGATGCCATAGCCGTATCCGTCAGGGAGTTGCAACATAATGCCGGCAGGAGTGACACTCTCATCGGCATTTCGGCCCCCGGTCTGCCGAACGATGACAATACGGCCATATCCTATATGCCCGGTCGTCTGCAGGGGCTGGAAAATTTCAACTGGACCGGATTTTTGGGATCGAGGACTTTTGTACTGAATGATGCTATTGCCGCAATGCTGGCTGAAGCCAGGTCAGGAGCTGCAAAAAACAAAAAAAATGTGGTAATGCTTACTCTCGGTACCGGAGTAGGAGGCGCCATACTTATTGACGGGAAACCTTACCAGGGAGCATTCAACAAGGCTGGACATATTGGCCATATGGTAATTGACAGTGATGGTGAACCTGATATAGTAGGTATGCCGGGGAGCCTTGAGGATGTGATAGGTAATTGCAGTATTGAAAAAAGGACCTCTGGAAAGTTCCGGTCAACCCGGCAATTGCTGGACGCATACAGGAGCGGCGACAGTTTCGCAGGTGATATATGGCTGACCTCGGTCAGGAAGCTTGCTGTGGGACTGGCTTCCCTGACAAATATACTTTCTCCCGAAATGATTATTCTGGGAGGCGGTATTACCGAGGCCGGTGATGACCTGTTCAATCCGCTGGAAGATTTCATGGCCCTTTATGAGTGGCGGACCGGCGGGAACAGAACCGTAATTGCAAAAGCCTCCCACGGCGACATGGCAGGTGCCGTTGGTGCTGCCTGCTTTGCTTTGGAAGCTTCAGGCATCATTTAATCATGGAAAGAATGAACATTATGGATGAGTACCTCAGGAAATGCTCGAAAATAATTGAGAGGGTGCAATCACAGGCTCCTGCAATAAGGCAGGCTGCCCGAATGTTTTCACTGACCATTCTGTCCGGCAGGATGGTGCATGTTTTTGGCAGCGGGCACAGCCGTATCCTGGTGGAGGAAATGTGGCCGCGGTACGGCTCCTTTCCAGGGTTCAATCCCATTGTCGAACTGTCCCTGACCTTCCATAACCTCGTGGTTGGGGCCAACGGACAAAGGCAGGCCATGTTTCTCGAGAACGTAAGCGGACTGGCCGGGAGGATCCTGAGAAATTTTGACCTTGATGAAAATGACACTGCCCTTCTTATCTCCTCAAGCGGCTGCAATGTCGTGCCCGTTGAGATGGCCGAACTCTTCCGGCAGAACGGGATCAAGGTGGTTTCAATAATTACCGTCGAACATTCGGAAAAGTCAGTCAGCAAACGATCCGACGGGAAAAAGCTTGGTGATTTCTCCGATCTGGTGCTGGATACGGGTGCTCCTGCAGGTGACGCCATGGTATATGTTCCGGGACTGGATACACCGGTGGCCCCTGGATCAACCATAGGGGGCGCCATGATCATAAACTGCATCAAGGCTGAACTGGCTGCAATACTGACGTCAGCAGGATGTCCGCCAATTGTATTAACCAGTGCCGTTGTGGCAGGATCTGAAAAGGCGGAATCATTGTTTGAAAACGCATATGATGAACATGCACGGCGCCTTGCAAAACTTTATGAGCATGCCGGAATGAAAAAAGACAGCAAAAACATTTGACAGGTTCCCTTATGTCACATTTTCTCAACTATAAAAATATACCGGTTGCTGCAAAAACAGATATTCTTGTTATCGGCGGTGGCTCAGCAGGGTGCCTTGCAGCACTCGCAGCAGCGGGAAAAAAGAGGTTCGGGGTGATGCTTGTCGAGAGATACGGTTTCCCCGGAGGCACCTCAACACAGATGCTTGATACATTTTACGGTTTTTTTACCCCCGGACCTGACTCCCGAAAGATTGTAGGCGGTTTACCCGATCTGGTGGTCAACGAACTGGACAGTACAAATGATATCTTCCTGCGGCCAAACACCTATGGTGCAGGAACAGGTGTAAACTACAACCCCGAGAGGCTCAAGCAGGTATGGGACAATCTGATTATCAGGGCCGGAATAAACTATCTTCTGCATACGACCCTTGTCGGCGTGGAAGATGAGGGAAATGACCGAACCGTGTGTATTTTCTTGAATAAAGAGGGGTTTTCACGGGTTATAGCCAAAAGAGTGATAGATGCCAGCGGAGACGGTGATTATTGTGCACTGGCCGGACTGCCTTTTGAGCTTGCCGGGGAAAATGAACCGGCACAGAGTATGACAACAACCTTCAGGATGTGTAACGTTGATATTGATAAGTTCCGGATGGCCGGCGGGAAACAGATGCTGAAAGAAATAATGGCCGACGCCTATGACAATAATACCCATCTGTTGCCAAGGAAGGAGGGCTCGGCCCATGAGATGTGCCAGCCGGGATGTATTTCAACGGTGGCGGTAAAGGTGGCAGGCCTGGATGCCCTGAAGGCGGGAGAGCTTACCCGGGCAGAAGTAGAGGGGAGAAAGCAGGCTTTTGAGTATGAAAGGTTTTTCCGCGACAGGGTTCCCGGTTATGAGAATTCCAGGATAACAGGTATGTCGCACCAGATAGGTGTGCGTGAAACACGCAGGGTTTACGGGCATCACAGGCTCACCAGGGAGGAGTGCCTGTCGGGAACGATACCCGGCACATCCATCCTTCTTTGCGGAGCTCCCATAGAAGATCACCGTAAAGGCAGTGACGGGGAGGATGAAACTTACTGGGAATATATTCCGGGCAGGGGTGTTTATGGAGTTCCCTATGGGACCATTGTTCCCCTTGAAAGTGCAACCACATGGGTGACAGGGCGCTGCTTCTCGGCCACTCATGATGCCCATGCCTCCTGCAGGTCCATGGCACAGACAATGAGCATGGGAAAGGCAGCAGGACTGGCAGCTGTTCTTTCCCTCGAGAATGATTGCAGTGCCATTGAGGTAAATGTTAACAGTTTGCGGGATAATCTCGTTGCATGCGGGGCAATTCTTGAAGTACCCGGTAAGCCGGCTGATATTACAAGGCAGGGATGGCGGAACAATATCCCTGAAAAATAAAAAAAATGACCCGAAACAAAAGACTGTTTATCCGTACGATCCTCGGCGACATCGATCCCGGGGAGATAGGACTGACCTATTGCCATGAGCATGTGATAATCGATGAGAGCTATCCATCCCTTTTAAATCCCCTGTTCCTTCTGAATGATGTTGACAAAATAAGCCGCGAGCTGTCTGAATTTTACGATACCGGAGGGAGAACCCTGGTTGATGCAATGCCTGCCAATTGCGGGAGGAATGCCGCAAAGCTTGCAGATATCTCACGAAACACAAAAGTCAACATTATAGCTTCAACAGGAATGCATCTTGAAAAATATTACCTGCCGGGGCACTGGAGGTATTCATATTCAGCAGGCATGCTGACCCGCCTTTTTATAGATGATATCAATACAGGAATAGACAGGTATGATTACGGTGGTCCACTTGTAGACCGCACCCCCTATAGGGCAGGCCTGATAAAGGTGGCAACGGGCAATGATAAAATCACCACCCACCAGGAGAAAATTTTTGATGCAGTGGTAAGTGCGCACCTTGAAACCGGGGCCCCGATACTTACCCATACAAATGCAGGTACACTGGCTTATGAACAGGTTGATCTTTTTGCCCGGCTTGGGACGGATCTTTCTCATGTTATGATCTCACATACTGACAGGATCGGTGATATTGATTATCACCGGGGATTGCTTGAAAAAGGTATCACACTTGAATATGATGCTGCCTTCCGCTGGAAAAAGGATGAGGAAAATATTACGTTAAGGCTGCTTGAGAGCCTGCTTCCCGATTTCCCTGACCAGATAGTTGCAGGTATGGATATGGCAAAGAACAGCTACTGGAATTCCTATGGGGG
Source organism: Bacteroidales bacterium (assembly GCA_007123885.1). Classification (GTDB taxonomy): domain Bacteria; phylum Bacteroidota; class Bacteroidia; order Bacteroidales; family PUMT01; genus PXAP01. The sequence continues at coordinate 5,010 of SLGC01000020.1, forward strand.
GCAGCCCGGTATAAACTATCTGATGCTGGATTTCACAGAAGAGATGAAGAAAAGAGGGCTTGAAGATTATCTGGACCGTCTCTTCTGCTCAACTCCTGCCAGGTTGTTTTCCTTTGGGATCAAGAATTAATTATCAGGACAGGGAATTCCGGTAATCCCGGTCCTTTCAATTGCCCCGAAGATCCGCCTGCATCTAAAAAACTGCGACCTGGAAAGAGGTAGTTCACTCATATCTCAGGTAGCTCGGTGACCAATATTTAAGAGATAGCCGCGATCCAATCTTCCTGCCGGGGCCGGGAAATTTGATTATTTTACAACCGTCCGGTCATTCCTGGAAAAGCTTCCGCCCTTTTCAGGGCAATATATGACCCTGACTTCCTGTTTCCTTAATGACCAAAAAATATTAACTTTGCACGTTTAAAAGAATAATCAGGGTGGGTTTAATACGGTTTATCATAGTATTTTTTCTGGTATATTTTATTTTTAGTCTGTTTAGCAGGTATGTGCTTCCTTTTGTAATGAGGCACCTGTTCCGACGGATGTCAAACAGGGTAAGGAAAGATTACGAAAAGCAGATGCAGGAAAAAAGGAGGAAGGAAAGGGAAGGAGAGATAACAATCAGGTACAAGCCCGGAAAAAATAAGCGAATCACGCCAGACACCGGAGAATATGTTGATTATGAGGATGTAGATGATGACGAGTGAATTATTATCCTGCGGTCGGTCTCACATGCTTTGATTCAATCGTTGTTTATATATTTACCAGATGTGAATATGAGTCGATTTTACATGCATGAAGGTTCTCTGCGATAATAAAATCTGATGTGAAATTCATGGATTGAAAAGCAAATATCCGAATTAATCAGGAACATATTGCTAAACAATTTGATAACGATGCTTGATAATTTTTAAATAATGTTGAAGAATTTTTTCCGGAAGGCCTTTCCCCATATAATTGCAGTTTTTTTATTTCTGATAATTACGCTCGCCTGGTTTCACCCGATGCTGGAAGGCAAGCAGATTGATCAACCCGATATGGCCCAGTTCCGGGGCATGGCCAGGGAAATATTCGAATACAGGGAACAGACAGGTGAAGAGGCTTTATGGACGAATTCCATGTTCAGTGGTATGCCGGCCTATCTCATATCCATGCGGTATCCTTTCAACCTTGTTCAGTATACTGATCAGCTCATATCTCTGGGATTGCCACGCCCTGCCAAATTCCTTTTTCTCAGCCTCGTGGGCTTTTACATACTTTTGCTCGCCTTCAGGGTAAATCCATGGCTCAGCATGGCCGGGGCCCTCGCTTTTGGCCTCTCATCCTATTTTGCTATTATTACTGCAGTCGGACATAATACCAAAGCCCATGCCATGGCTTACATGGCTCCCATACTGGCAGGAATTTATCTTACCTTCCGGGGAAAGGTACTGCTGGGATGTATGATGACAGGGCTGTTCCTTGCCATGCAAATTTACGCGAACCACTTGCAGATCACCTACTATACCCTGTTGATCGTGGTTGTGTATGGAATATTTGAACTTGTACATGCCTTCAGGGTAAAAGCCGCACCGGCCTTTTTCAGAAAACTCGGACTGCTGGTTATCCCGGTGGTTTTGGCTGTGGGTGCCAATTTTACCAATCTTTACCTGGTATGGGAATATGGAAGGTATTCCATGCGAGGTCCTTCGGAACTTACAGATGTTGAAGAAGTTCAGACTTCAGGTCTGGATAAGGACTATATACTGGACGATTACAGTTATGGTATCATTGAAACAATGAACCTGATGATACCCGACTTTAAGGGAGGAGCATCGAATTATGATCTGGGTACCGACTCAGAGGTATACCGCGTTCTTGTGGAACGGGATGTGGCTCCGCATGAGGCAGCCACTATAGCTTCGGGCATGCCCTCATACTGGGGCCCTCAAAGGTTCACTGCAGGGCCCGTCTATCTGGGAGCCTCTGTTATATTTTTCTTTATCCTGGGAATTTTTGTTCTCAGGGGAAGGTACAAGTGGTGGCTTGTTGCAGCCACATTGCTTTCTATAACGCTGGCCTGGGGGAAGCATTTCCCTTTACTTTCGGAATTGTTCATATATTATGTGCCTGGATATGACCGTTTCCGGACCGTATCAATGATACTGGTCATCGCACAGCTTACCGTGCCGCTTCTGGCTCTGATGGGGTTAAGGGACATAATCCTTAACCAGAAACCCCGAGCATATATGAAGGGGTTGAAAAATGCAGTTTATCTTGCAGGTGGCATTACGCTTTTTTTCACTGTTTTTCCGGGCATGCTGTTTAGTTTCAGGGCGGAGGTTGACCAGCAGCTTCTTGCAATGGGGTGGCCCGATTTCCTGATCGACGCCCTTCAAAGGGACAGGATGAGACTGCTGCGTTCCGATGCATTCCGTTCTTTCATTTTCATAGCTTTGAGCGGGGGCCTTGTTTATCTGTTCCTGGAAAAAAAAGTTCCTGTCCGCTATTTTGCCCTTGCAGTGGGAGTAATAGTCCTTGTCGATCTCTGGCCGGTAAGCCGGAGGTTTTTAAACAATGACCATTTTGTTACCCAACGTGAGTTAAGCCAGCCTTTCCTGAAAACAGATGCAGATGCTGTGATCCTGCAGGACGATGATCCCCATTACAGGGTATACAATACTACCAGGAGTCCGTTTAATGATGCCATCACCTCATTTCATCACAAATCTATAGGAGGCTACCATGGGGCAAAAATGCAACGTTACCAGGATCTGATCGACCACCACCTGCGATATAATAACATGAGTGTTCTCAATATGCTCAATACCAAATATTTCATACATCCGGGCGATGAAGGGCATCCCCAGCCGTTCAGGAATCAACAGGCACTTGGCAATGCCTGGTTTATCGAGAGTGTCAGGATGGTTGAAAACGCTGATCAGGAGATAGAAGCTCTTGGTGATTTTGATCCTTCCTCGGAGATAATTGTCGATCAGAGATTCCGGGATTATATAACAATACAGGTGATCGATGTTGAAAGGGAGGAAAACGGACCGGACGACTCAGCTGCTGACGATGCCGGACAGGCTGAAGAAGCTTTTACTGAAAATGGTGATTTCATAGAACTTGTTTCTTATCTTCCCAACCGGCTTGAATATGTATCCCGTTCTGAAAATGACAGGATTGCCGTATTCTCGGAAGTTTATTATCCTGCCGGATGGTACGCATACATAAATGGTGAGCCTGCCGATCATTTCCGGGTAAATTATATTTTGCGTGCCATGGTAATACCCGGAGGAGAAAATGAGATAGAATTTACTTTCCGGCCCAGGGGTTATTTTGTCGGAGAATGGATATCACTTTTCAGTTCTCTGATGCTGCTTATATTTGCCTGTGGTGTTCTCTGGAAGGAAACAGAATTTATTCGCAGGGAAATATGAGATTTAAATCCCGTAACCATGGAGGCAAAAACTGATATAACCGGAAAGCAAGTTCAGGAAATAATTGACAAATGTGATGTTTGCTATCTTGGCATGAGCAGTCCTGAGGGTTACCCGTATGTTCTGCCGTTTAATTTCGGGTATCATGAAGGTGCTTTATACCTGCATTCAGGACAGGGGGGCAGGAAATTTGACCTGCTTCAAAACAACAACAGGGCATGTGCTGCCTTCAGCACAGATCATGAGCTTCAGGCCCGTCATGACCATGTTGCCTGCAGCTACTTTTTCAGATACAGGTCGGTGCTTCTGCATGGATATATTGAAATGATAGAGCAGTACGAGGAAAAGATCAGGGCACTCAACATAATCATGAAGAAATACGCCGGCAGGGGGGACTTTAAGTATAATGCTCCTGCAATCAATAATGTACGCACTTTCCGTTTGATAGTTGAAAAAGCCGAAGGCAGGACTTTCGGCTACTGAACCTACCTGTTGTTCTTCTGCACTTGCTGACGCGACAAGGCTTTTCATCCTTTTCCCGAACCTGTCAGCATCTTACACTTCCATCACCATCCGGGTTTTTCCGAAAAGAGAAATGTGTTATGCCACATCCATGCTCCATGCTTCTTTCCGTTATTCCGGTA
>SLGC01000046.1 GCA_007123885.1 Bacteroidales bacterium
ATAAGAAGCCGGGCTGTTGCCGGGTTTGTGGCAAGAGGAATATTGTGTACATCACAAAGCCTCATCAGCATGGCGATATCGGGTTCATGAGGATGCATTCCCAACGGATCGCGGAAAAAAAAGACCATGGAGATTTCACCGCTGGCCACCATTGCGGCTATTTGAGCGTCCCCCCCTTTGGGGCCGGAAAGAACCCTGGATACCTTCAGTCCTGCCTCCTCGGCATGTGATCCGGTGGTCCCGGTGGCAATCAGCTTGATTTTATCCTCTTTCAGCAAATCAAGATGTTTCATCATGAAGGAGACCATCTCCGCCTTTTTCCCGTCATGGGCAATTATTGCAATCTTCATTTCGGATTAATTTACCGTATGTTTATTAAACGTGATCCGGAATACAAGGTTGCAATATTAGAAATAATCTGCCTGATTTGCAATATCAGTGCAGTAAATGAAGTAAGTGGCAAGAGGGTGTTATAAATCCTTCCTTATCAAAAGCCAGGTATCATTATGCTCCGGCCAGGATCTCCTGATCTCCATTACCTGCTGGCGGGCAGCTGCTTCATTTGCAAAGGAACCTACACTGATCCGGTGAAGTCCTGTTTCCGAACGTAGTATCACGGGACTGAATCCTTTGGTTTCAATGGAATTTCTGTACCTGGCGGCATTTTCACTTATCCTGAAGCTGCCAATGATTACAAAATACCTGTTAACCTGATGCTTCACTTCATCTTCCTTGCGTTCGAATTCAAAACTCTCTTCAAGAACAGGGATCTCCGCCTGAGGCTCTTCAACCGGCGGTTCAGCAACACGCTCGGGTGCAGGACGGGGAGTCTGCGGCGCTGGAGTCATCCGGCGGCCGGATTTGCATGCCGGCAACAAGATTGCAATAATCAGGATGGTAAGGATCATTCTCATTGGGTAATGGTTTAATTGGTTAATCATTGCGAACCAGGGAAAGACGGAATGAAATATCTGGTTTCAGCTTGAATTGCAATTTAGTCAATAACTACATTCATCATAATATTATTATTTTCCGGGCGTATTGTTGATAAATATTTTCTGCGATCCGGCTGGGAAATCATGCATATATATGAGCATGTGGTATTTAGAAATATTTTCGGAAAAAGTTATCAACAACCGTTCATGTCCGGCTCTTTTCCAGCATTTTAAGATCTGCAAGTGCCATGGCTGTTATTGCTTCCAGCACTACTGGCACTCTCAGGGCAATGCACGCATCATGTCTTCCCTTTACATTAAGTTCCTCAACCTTGCCGGTTTTGATATTCAATGTTGACTGGCTGACCGATATACTGGATGTGGGTTTTACTGCAATCCTGAAAATCAGCTCATTGCCATTGGTCAAACCCCCTGATATACCTCCTGCGTTATTTGTGGCAGTCCTTCCGCTTTCATCAATTATCGGGTCGTTATGTGCACTTCCCCGCATGGATGCAGCGGCAAACCCGGAACCGAATTCGATTCCCTTTACAGCAGGTATGGAAAAGGCAAGATGGGAAATAACCGATTCGACCGAATCGAAAAAAGGCTCACCCCAACCTACAGGTATACCCGATGTACGGCATTCTACCAAACCGCCTACCGAATCACCGTCATCGAGGGCTGCTGCAACGGCCTTTTCAATATCCTCATCACCTCCTGCACTTATCAGCTTTGCATGGATCTCCACGGGTGAGATGATTTTTTTGGCCACCACTCCCGCAGCAACAAGGCAAAGGGTCAGCCGGCCTGAAAAATGGCCCCCGCCGCGGTAATCATTGTAACCTTTAAATCTTTTCCATGCAACAAAATCCGAATGTCCCGGCCTGGGTATTTCACGCATGGGTTCATAATCGCCGGATCGGATATTCTTGTTGCGAAAAAGGATTGTCAGCGGTGCTCCTGTTGTATGCCCGTTAAACTGACCTGAAATGATTTCAGGAGTGTCCTCCTCGACCCTGGGAGTCGTTCCTTTCCTGCCTGCTTTACGCCTGTCCAGGTCCGTGTTGAAATCATCAGGCATCAGTGGCAATCCCGGGGGACAACCATCTATGGTGACACCGATTCCCTTGCCATGTGATTCGCCGAACATTACGGTTCTGAATACGTTTCCATTACTGTTCATCGGTAAGAATATTTATATTTTACATTAACTCAGGTTGCTTACATTTTTAGTCCTGGGGCGGTTGCCATCCTCATACATGGAATAAAATTCAGGACTGGATTCTGATTATTGGATTGGTACTCCTGTTATTTTTCTTTTGTCATCAGCGATCCCAGATCCTTAAAAAAATCAGGATAGGATTTGGCTACTGCCTCGGCCTCATCAATTTCAACTTCACCTGATCCTGCAATTGCCGCTACGGCGCAGGCCATAGCGATCCTGTGATCTCCATGGGAGACAACATGTCCCTGACTGCATTTTCCTCCGGTGATCCTCATAACATCATTATCGACAGATATTTTTATGTCAAGCTTTCCAAATTCTTCCATTAAAGTTTCAGCCCGGTTGCTCTCCTTGTGGACAAGCCTGCTTGCTCCCCTTATAGTTGTTGTGCCCTTACAGTTAGCAGCAAGACTTACAAGAGGTGGAAACAGGTCGGGACAATGGGTCGCATCAAAATCAAAGGCTTTCAGTTCCTGTTTTTTAACTGTGACAGAATCGCTCTTTATTTCAAGCGAGGATCCGGATTTTTCAAGTGCTTCAAGAATTGCCTTATCAGCCTGCGGAGAAACGGGATTTATGTTCTGCACAGATACCACACCACCAATGGCGCCTGCAACCAGCAGGAAGGCAGCAGCACTCCAGTCACCTTCAACTGTATACCTGCATGGACGGTATCTTTGTCCCGACTTCACCGAAAAGATTGAATAATCCCTGTTTTCGGCCTTCACACCAAAACTTTCCATTACCTCCAGGGTGATATCTATATAGGGACGGCTCTTCAGGTTATTGACAATGATTTCAAGATCCTTCCGGCTGTAAGGTGCCGCTATCAACATACCGGTAAGCACCTGGGAGCTTAATGATCCGTCAGCCACCGCTGTCCCTCCCCTGATCGGTCCCCGCACTGTCAGCGGTAAAAAGCCCTCGCTGGTAGTACATTCAACTCCCATTGCCCTGAGTGACTCCTCAACAACACTCATCGGCCTGTTCAACAGCGATCCCTTTCCGGATAGTGTCACAGGCCTGTCAAAAATGGCTGCCACAGAAGAAAACATCCGGATACTCAATCCTGCTTCACCACAATCGAGAATTCCTGCGGGATGCGATATACCCCCGTTTATGGTCAGGATATTATCTGATATGTTCACATCAGCGCCAAGCTGAACTGCAACATTTACCGCTGCCAGAACATCATCCGAAGATCCGGGACGGAGAATTTGAGATCTGCCTTGAGCAAGGGCTGCCACGGCAACTGCCCGTTGAGCAAAGCTTTTGGACGGCGGCGCCTGAATGGTTCCCTTAACCCCGGAAGGCCTTATTTTTTTCTTCATCAATTATCTCCTTAATCAATTTATGGTCAATATTCCTGCCGTCAACAAGCATATCAACGGCATGATCTATCAATTCAGGGACAGACTGGCGGGTGATGGTCTTAATTGTTAAATTATCCGGGTCAAGCTTTTCATTAAATCCCTTTTCCATAACAGAGATATCTGCCTCTTTTCCGGTATACAACCTGTATGCCCCTACAGCCTGATGTAAAAGCCACCTGTCGCCGCTTATGATCCTTCCCGAAAAATTGTGGCTTTCACCTCTGCCGGCGGGCGACCTGTAATTGGCATCTACAATTACCACATCAGAACTGACCTGTTCGGGATCGAATGGGAAGACCCCGGGTGGCAGGGTTAATACAATGATCTCAAACTCTTTAAGTTTTTCCGCAGCCTTATCCAGTCCGGCACATCTGCATCCCGTTTTTGCTGCAAATTCAAGTGCCCTGGCAGGATTACGGTTTGCAAGTAAAACCTCCGCACCTGCGTCCATCAATCCTTTGGCTGCAGCTTTACCGGCACCTCCGGCTCCCATAACCAGGCATCGCCTGCCGGAGGGATCAACACCCGCTTCCATCAGGGAACCTGTAATGCCATCCGGATCCGTATTGTGACCGGTAAGCTTTCCGTTATCATTGATCACTGTATTGACTGCAGAAATTTCAGATGCACCTGGCGATAGCCGGTCCATGCAGGGGATAACCTCCTCCTTGAAAGGTGTTGTGATATTTGCACCTGAAAGGCCCAGCGCTTTTATTATTTCACAGACTGCTTTTCCTGTACTGGCATGTATACGTGTATAGCAGGCATTTACTCTTTCTTCGCGAAAGAGTGCATTGTATAGCTGGGGACTGAGGCTGTGCAGGATGGGTTTGCCAAACACCGCATAATACTTCCTGGACTTCTCAACCATAGGATGAAATCTTTTCAATAATGGCGGTCATTTCATTATATTCAATCTGACCTTCGGCAGTAAGCTCATCATCATTCAGGGAAGCAAATGTAAAAGGTGCTCCCAGGAAAGGAGATGCAATCCGGGTAACAACTCCCAGTGGTCCCATTCCAATGGCTACAACTTTCCGGGGGTCTGAATACAATCCCAGCAGTGCAGCAGCATCAGAGGGGTTGTTGACCTGAGCCGCTATCTTGACAACATCCGCCCCCATTTTGAACATTTCATCGACCATCTTTTTCATTTCAGTATAAGAGGGGGTATGTGCAAAGAAATGCCTTGAAAGGATAAGCTTTGTATCTGAGGCTTTGACAAGCTTTATCATGCTTGACCTCCATGATTGTTCGGAATCGGCCTCGATATCTATCCATGCTGCGCCATACTCGATGGCTGTCTCCAGAAGCCTTGCTCTCTGCATATTATTGTAACGACCCTCCCTGCAGGTAGCAATGAGGTTATCATGGCCCGGGAACAATGATTTTATTTCACTCTCCGTCAACCCGGCAAGGTCAAGGCGTATTTCTGCCATTTTCACCTCTTTCAGTATCCCGGAAATCATATCAAAAGGCACTTTGCCTATACTAACACAGATCTTTGTTTCAGTCTCCATACAAAGCAAATTTTTTCAGTTCCATAATATCTATCGGTTCAACAACCACATTACCTATGCCTTTCATCAGGATAAAATGAACAGATCCTCCCTCCTTTTTCTTGTCTTTAAGAAGGACATCAAAGACATCCGGAGGATCGGCCGGATTTTTAACCGGAAGGTCAAATGATGTCAGCAGATTAAGGATCCTTTCTCTCTCATGTTCCTGTAATAACCCTTTTTTCACCGAAAGGTTCGCGGAAAATGCCATTCCTATTGCCACCGATTCACCATGGGAGAGTCCGGTCACCTTCTCGATGGCGTGTCCCCATGTGTGCCCGAGGTTGAGTTTTCTCCTTTCACCATGCTCCAGTTCATCCTTTTCTACTACTGATGCCTTTATTTTTGCAGAATGGGCGACCATATGTTCCAGCTTATTTATTTCCCTTGCCATAATGGGGACTGAAAACTCCTCAAAATGTACGAACTGGTCAAAATCCTGTATAAGGGCATGCTTGATGATCTCGGCCATACCATTCACATATTCCTTTTCGGGAAGAGTCATTAGCAAATCAATATCGCAAATTACAAATTCAGGCTGTGTAAATGTCCCGATTATGTTCTTGTAACCATCCAGATCCACCCCGTTTTTCCCCCCTATAGCCGCATCCACCTGGGCAAGAAGGCTGGTGGCAACGAATCCGAAATTTATCCCTCTCATGAATACAGACGCAACAAATCCGGCCAGATCGCATACCACCCCACCCCCGATGCCAACCAAAAAGGAACTCCTGTCAGCGCCATTTTCAAGAAGCCAGCGGCAGATATCGGCAACAACAGTTATATCTTTGCTTTTTTCTCCTGGTTCTGCCACATAAACATAACAATCGGGAAAACGTTCACGATAGATTTCATTTACATTTCTATCAGTAATAATAAAGGTGATGCGCTTTTTAAGATATTCATCAAGATGATTGAGACATTCACCGACAATTATATCCGATTGCCGGTTCTGCAGTCTGACAGTAATTTTTTCCATTTTGTTACAAACACATTTACAGGCTCCTGTTATCCATTACAGAAGCCGGTATCCTGACTTTTCACGGAAACCTGCCGGTTCGGCCATATCCGGACGAGGGCATAACTTGTGGAACCTTCAGGAACAGATTAATAAAAATTTACAGCTTAAAGTTAACCCGAAATTTTTATTTAGCAATCAGCGAGGATGACTTATTATGACTGGATTCTTTGATTATTGCCTCAAACAGCCTGTTGACGAAATCGGGCCTCAGTCCGTCTTCCCTGGCCAGACCGATCAATCTTTGGGCTGAATTTCCATTTTTGACAGCGGGTTTCATTTTGCTTCCGTTGCTGCCGATACGTTCAATCTGCCTGGACAGTTTCATTCTGCTGGCAATGGTATGAACAAGCAGATCGTCAATCATATCTATCTCCAGGTTCAGCTCATCGATAGAGGAGCTTTCGCCCGGCTTGTCACAGCGCGAATTGGCAAGCATGTCTTTGATCAGGCAGGCAAAGGCCGAAGGACGCAGTTGCTGTGCCGAATCACTCAGTGCCTTTTCAGGGTCAGGATGTACCTCAATCATCAGGCCATCCATACCTTCATCCATTGATCTGCCGGCGACCATCGGCACAAGGCTGCGCTTCCCGGCAATATGGCTGGGGTCACAAATGACAGTCAACCCTGGCATCCTTTCTTTCAGGGCCTTTGGAATTTCCCATATAGGGGAATTCCTGTATATGGATTTTCCCCAGATGGAAAAGCCCCGGTGTATGGCACCAACCTCTTTTATGCCTGCCTTAATAAACCGGTTTATTGCGCCGTACCACAGTTCAAGATCAGGATTCAGGGGATTTTTAACAAGCACCGGGATATTGACTCCCTTTAATGATTCTGCAATTTCCTGAACAATAAAAGGATTGCTTACAGTCCTCGCTCCTATCCACAACAGATCGACATCATATTTAACCGCCTGGGCAACATGTTTTTCACAGCCTACCTCAGTGGCTATTTTTATTCCGGTTTCATCCTTTACATCTTTTAGCCATTGCAAGCCCGCAGAACCAACACCTTCAAATGAACCAGGCAATGTGCGGGGTTTCCATAAACCTGCCCTGAAATAATCGATTTGGCCGGTTTCCTTAAGGGCAACAGCTGTTTCCATAAGCTGTTCCGGAGATTCTGCACTGCACGGGCCGGCTATTATCAATGGCCTTCCTTTAACAAGATCGATTTTCCTTCCTGCAGTTTCTGCATTTATTAGATCCTTTGCCTTTTCCATTCCAATCGAATTAATATTTGTCATTGTCTCTATTTTAAGGTGTCGCTCTTCTTGTTTATAAATTTCGGGCATGTTTTACATTCCCTTTATGGCTTTTTCCAGTCATTTAAAAATTTTTCCCTTGCTTTATTTGCCTTCTCAATCAGACGGGCCACCAGATCCCAGCGGTTGCTTTTCACCATGTCCCTTGTTTCTGAAAGCAGGTCGATCATCTCTTCCAGGCAGGCCGATATTTTTTCGCTGTTGTGCTGGAATATTGGTATCCATATACCGGCGGGACTTGAGGCCAGCCGTGTAGAGGACTCAAATCCGGTTGAAGCCATCCTGGTGGCAAGTAACCCGTTATCATCCGAACCTGCCATAAGCGCAGCAAGACAGTAAGCTGTTACCTGCGGCAGATGGGAAATGCGGGCTGCAATTTCATCATGGATGCCGGGATCCATATATATTATCTGCATTCCAAGCTTTTCGAAAATCCACGATGCAGTATCCATTGCCATGGAAGATGACTTTTCATGTTCACAGATGACCACCTTCCTGTCATGGAACAGGCGGGGGTCAGAAGCTACCGGTCCTGCAACAGCCAGTCCGGCCATGGGATGGGCGGCAATGAAACGGCTCCTTGCCGGATGGTTTTCAATACTCCGGCAAATGGCTGCCTTAACAGACCCGGCATCTATTACCACCGAGTGCGCTCCTGAATGATCGAGTATCCGCGGAAGAAGTTCAATGGATGTATCAACAGGTACAGTAACCAGGATCAATCCGGAATCGGCGACTGCCTCCTCAAGCGACATGCACCGGTCTATCAGGCCGCGGGCAAGAGCCTCTTCCAGGTGGGAGGAGTTGTTGTCCACTCCGGTTATTTCGGTGGCGATATCCCTTAACCCACCGGCCATGGAGCATCCCATCAGTCCCGTACCGACAATTGTGATCTTCAAGTTACTGTATGATTCCTGACTGTGCATGGTTTTCCGTTTGCTGGTCTGCCGATCCTCTATTCCTTGTTCAACCTGTTATTTTCTTGCTCATCCTGTTCTTTTCTTGCTCATCCTGTTCTTTTCTTGCTCATCCTGTTCTTTTGGCTCATCCTGTTCTTTTCTTGCTCACCCTGTTCTTTTCTTGCTCACCCTGTTCTTTTGGCTCATCTTGTTCTTTTGGCTCATCCTGCATCCCCTTTATCTCCTGCCAGGCCATATAATCAAAAAAAAAGCCCCTTTTTCAAGGGGCTTTTTTTATATTATGGTATGATCAGTTCATTACATAGCAAAGCCCCTTTTATTCAAAAAATAAAAGAAAAAAAAGTTCCAGGCAAAGTATGTATGGGCCGATCTCATAATCTATGTTTATGTCTGAATTGTTTCACTGTTTCAACTGCAATAATAGTGAATTTTTCTTATATCAAAAAATGAATGGCATATTTTTAATTATTTTTTCATCTTTTCATATTTTTTTTAACTTCCACATATAAGACGCCATGTAATGATCATCGTTGTTTGATCAATAATCATCTTTAATATTGAAAATTTTTTATCATGACTTGTTTTTTAAAAAATTGTTGTACTTTTGCATAATCAATATGCAATAAATCTATGATCATGAAAACTTTCGCAGGCAATCGCAACTGGTGGTGGCACAGAAAAATTAAGGGCTGTGTTAACCCGGGTATTGCCATTAGCTGTATTTGATATAAGGATAATATATAATATACTATGAGCCC
>SLGC01000383.1 GCA_007123885.1 Bacteroidales bacterium
CGTCAGACAAAAAGAGATGAATAAACAAGGGGATACATCCCTATGCAATGCCAAAATAACTTAAATGCAAAATATATATGCATGATTTACAATCTTATAACTAAAGTTTATTCACATGAAAAATTTATTATTTCCGTTACTGCTGTTAATCGTTACAAACTGTGCGCCTGGAGGAAATTACGATCTGATCATCAGGAACGGCATGTTGTACGATGGAAGTGGTGAAAAACCTTTTACAGGTGATATTGCTGTTAATGGAGATCAGATCATAGCTATGGGAGACCTCAGGGCTGCCCGGGGGAAACTTGAAATTGATGCCACCGGAATGGCAGTCTCTCCCGGCTTCATTAATATGCTCAGCTGGGCCCATGAATCACTTATAGAAGACGGCCGTTCACAAAGCAATATAAGACAGGGTGTAACGCTTGAAATTATGGGTGAAGGGTGGTCGGCCGGTCCGTTAACTGAAGCAATGAAAAAAGATAACATAGAAAAACAAGGCAATATAAAATATGATATACCATGGACTACACTGGGCGAATACCTTGATTTCCTGGAAGAAAAAGGAGTATCTCCCAATGTTGCTTCCTTTGTTGGCGCCACCACCATACGTATTAACGTAATTGGCTATGATAACAGGCCTCCCGGTCCCGGTGAGCTTGAGCTGATGAAGAAACTGGTAAGACAGGCAATGGAGGAAGGGGCAATCGGGCTTAGTTCTTCATTGATCTATGCGCCGGCCTCCTTTGCCGATACAGAGGAACTTATAGATTTATGCAAGGAAGCTGCGAATTATGATGGCATGTATATTTCACATATCAGAAGTGAGGGAGAGAAGTTTCTTGAGGCTCTGAAAGAATTTATTCAGATCGCTGAAAGGGCCGGCATAACCTCTGAAGTATATCACCTGAAAGCTGCGGGACAGTCGAACTGGCACAAAATGGATTCGGCAATAAAAATGATAGAATCAGCACGGGCTCAAGGATTGGCAGTTACTGCCAACATGTATAATTATACGGCTGCAGGAACCGGTTTGTATGCCACCATGCCCCAGTGGGTTCAGGAAGGCGGTCATGATGCCTGGGTGGAACGGTTGAAAGATCCGTCAATCAGGGCAAAGGTTGTAAAGGAGATGGTGGCAAAAGGTGATGATTGGGAAAATTTCTATTTTATGGCAGGTTCTCCCGAAAATATTATCCTTAGCGGATTTAAGAATGATTCTTTAAAGTATTTAACCGGCATGACAGTCGCCCGGGTGGCTGAATCCAGAAATGTCTCAGCTCCCGAAACAATTATAGACCTTGTTATTCAGGATGACAGCCGGGTTAACGCAATGTATTTTCTGATGTCGGAGGATAATATCAGAAAGCAGATAGCTATTCCGTGGGTTACCTTCGGCTCTGATGAAGCTTCCCAGGCGCCCGAAGGTGTATTTTTGGAATTAAATCCCCATCCCAGGGCATATGGAAATTTCAGCCGTTTACTTGGCAAATACATCAGCGAAGAAAATATTATTCCCCTTGAGGAAGCTATAAGAAAACTAACATCCTTCCCCGCCGATAATATTAAAATCAAAGACAGGGGAAGGCTTAAGCCCGGCTGTTTCGCCGATATCGTGGTATTCGATCCCGATGCCATTTCCGACCATGCCACTTTTGTTAAGCCACATCAGTATTCTACCGGAGTGAAGGATGTATTTGTAAATGGCATACAGGTACTGAAAGATGGCGAGCATACCGGCGCCCTGCCCGGGCGGGTAGTAAGAGGTCCCGGTTATAAAGGAGAGAGATAGTTAAAAGTATCGATTGTTATCTTCCCTGATCCGGCTGCCGCATAACGGAACCTGATTTTCCGGCTTCTTCTTATTCATTTTCTTGCAAGAATATCAAAATAGGATAGATTTTATTGTTAATTTTATCACCTGAACGAACCTTTTTCTCTGATTAACCAATTCTGTACCGATGAAACAAGATAACGAGATTAAAATCTGGAGCTTTACAATCCTGAGAATAATAATTGGATGGCATTTCCTTTATGAAGGGCTGGTAAAAATATTTAATCCCAACTGGACATCTGCCTTTTATCTCAGAGAATCAAAATGGTTGTTCTCCGGATTTTTCCAGTGGATTATCAGTAACAGCACTGTACTTCATGTCGCAGATTTCCTGAACGCATGGGGCCTCGTAATTATAGGCCTGTTTTTGTTCCTTGGAATTTTTACCCGTATTGCAAGCATAACCGGCGCAACGGTTTTGTTGATATACTACGTCGCCAATCCGCCTTTTGCCTACTCCTCTTTGCCTTCATTTCACAATTTCTTCATTATTAATTACAATATTATTGAAGCAGCTGTTCTGATAACACTGGCTACATTTCCACAGGATTATCTATACGGGATTCACCGGTGGTATAAAAAATACCAGGAAGAACAAAAGGAAAAGACATTCCCTTCCCAGGAGAACCGTAAAGTTCTTGTTGGCGATGCATCAAGAAGAGAACTGATTAAAAACCTTGCGGTATTGCCATTATTTGGGGCTGCTTTTTTTGGTATGGCAAAAAAAAGAGGCTGGATCAGCTTTGAAGAGGAAAACCTTGCTTCAAGGGCCGACGGATTTTCAGGAGCTTCATTATACCTGGGCCAGGAATATTCAATACATGAATTGAAGGGTAAAGTTCCGGCCGGCAGGATCAAAGATATTGACATAAGCCGTATCATAATTGGAGGAAATCTTATCAGCGGCTTTGCACATTCCAGGGACCTCATATATGTATCTTCCTGGCTCAAGAAGTATTTTACCGACGAGAAAGTGATCGAAACACTGTGGCTTTGTCAGGCAGCCGGCATAGATACTGTAATATTCAGATGTGATGAAGATACGGTAAGGATACTTAATAAGTTCTGGAGCAGGGGCGGCAAAGTAAAATGGCTGGCCCAGACATATCCGAAAGAGCTTGATATGACAAATATCAAGCTGGCAGTGGATAACGGAGCTGTTGGAGCATTGGTACAGGGAGGTATTGCAGACAGGGTTATTGCTGACAACAAGCCGGAGTATATTCATGAACCCATTGAATATATCCGCAGTCAGGGACTGATCGCAGGGACTGCCGCCCATTCAATGACGGTTCCTTTTGCATGTATGGAAAATGGTATCAGACCGGATTTCTTCATGCAAACCTATCACAGGTTCAGGGACCGTTATACTTGTGAAGAACCCGAAAAGGTTGAAAATTTCTTCAAAAGCTGTGATATTCCATTGATTGCTTTCAAAATTCTGGCCGCCGGTGCAATAAGGCCGCATGACGGATTCAGACAGGCATTTGAAGGTGGAGCAGATTTTGCCTGTGTGGGAATGTTCGATTTCCAGGTGATAGAAAATGCAAATATTGCATATGAGGTACTGAACGGGGATCTTAAACGTGACAGGCCCTGGTATGCCTGAGCTGTAATATAAGCTCGAAAATAAATGAGTTCATGATAATAAGGCTTCCTGCATTAAAGAATCTTTTTGTTATTCTGGTCACTTTCAGCATTTTCTTTTGTTCATTCTCCCAAATGAACCCGGAACAGTGCTCTGAACCGGAACAATTATGGGATAAAATATCACAATACTTTATCCCTCCGGAACAATATAAAGCCAGTTACGGCGAATATCGCCCGCTTTTGGAATTCTATGACGGCCAACCTGTCAGCACATCCCTGCAATGGGACCTGAGGAGAAAGGAAATACTTGAACGATGGCATCAGATGCTTGGTGGATGGCCTCCCCTGATCAAAAAGCAGGATCCTGAAATCCTTGAAACCATAATCAAGGAAGGATATATACAGCACAAAATAAGATTTGAATGGGTTCCGGGACAAAATACCGAAGGATACCTTCTTATACCTCACGGGGCAGTTAATAAACCGGCTGTTATTACAGTTTTCTATGAACCTGAAACAGCCATAGGGGGAAAGGAGAATAATTTTCTTGATTTTTCACTGAAGCTGACAAGAAGGGGATTTGTAACCCTCTCCCTGGGCACAGACGGGTCAAGAGCCCTCACGGGCGCACATGCTTTATATTATCCCGGCATAGGTAATTCTCAACAGGAACCCCTTTCAGTAATGGCTTATGCTTCTGCAAATGCCTGGTATCTTCTCGCCTCCCTGCCGGAGGTTGATCCTGAACGAATAGGAATAATGGGGCACTCCTATGGAGGAAAATGGGCCCTGTTTGCCTCGGCCCTTTTCGAAAAGTTTGCCTGTGCCGTATGGTCGGATCCGGGTATCGTTTTTGATGAATCACGACCCAATGTCAATTACTGGGAACCCTGGTACCTGGGATACTATCCTCCGCCATGGGAAAGGACCTGGCAGCGGGTGGACAATAGGATATCAGGAGCCAGGGGAACCTACCCCCTTCTTGTAGAGGAAGGGCATGACCTTCATGAACTCCATGCTCTTATGGCACCAAGGCCGTTTCTTGTTTCCGGTGGTTCGGAAGACCCTCCTGAAAGATGGATCCCCCTGAATCACACTATAGCAGTAAACAGGCTGCTTGGCTTTGAAAACCGGGTAGCAATGACCAACAGGCCCTCTCATTCCCAGAACCAGGAATCGAATGAACAAATATTTAATTTTCTTGAATATTTTCTTAAATATGGGGGAATTTTCAGGGAACAATAGCCTGGTCGGAACTACAGGTACATTCACTACCTGTTCCTGGTATATCCATATAATCCTGATATATACCTGATAGTGTAAAAAAAGGCTGCCTCTTCGAGACAGCCCCTTTATTTGTTGTTAGTTGTTTGTTACTTTTCGGAAAAATCCATTGCAGCAAGCCTGACATAACTCTTGTACCTCCAGAGTGCATTCTCTTCAGCAGCCCTGAAAAGTTCGCCAGCCTGCTCGGGGAAAGCTTTCTGAAGGGATGAATATCTGACTTCCGACTGAAGGAATTCCTGGAATTTTGACCAATCCGGTTCCTTCGAATCAAGAACGAAAGGGTTCTTTCCTTCTTTCTCGAGAAGGGGATTGTACCTCCAGTTGGTCCAGTATCCAGCCTCAACGGCCCGTTTGGTCTCTTCTATGGTTTTGCCCATTCCAAGCTTCAAACCGTGATTTATACAGGGTGAATAAGCAATTATAATGGAAGGACCGGGATATGCTTCTGCTTCCTTAACGGCTTTCAGAAGCTGTGCCTGCCCTGCCCCGATTGATACCTGTGCAACATATACATATCCGTAACTCAGTGCCATCACACCAAGATCTTTTTTCCGTATTCTCTTGCCTGCAGCAGCAAATTTGGCAACTGCTCCTATCGGGGTGGACTTGGAAGCCTGTCCCCCTGTATTGCTGTACACCTCGGTATCCAGTACAAGCATGTTGACATCCTCCCCGGAGGCAATAACATGATCAAGGCCTCCATATCCGATATCATAAGCCCATCCGTCACCACCAAAGATCCAGACTGATTTTTTGACCAGGTACTGCCTTAGCTTCATTATCTCCCTTGCTTCAGGATCATCAGCATTTTCCAGAATTTCAACAACCCTTTCCGAGGCAGCCTTTGATTTTTCAGCATCATCCTTGCTTTCGATCCACATGTTGAAAGCGTCTTTGATATCGGAAGACAAACCATTCTGCAGGCCTGTTTTCATCAGGTCTTCGATCCTTTCACGCATCTGCCTTACACCAAGAGCCATCCCATAACCATATTCTGCATTATCCTCGAACAGTGAATTGGCCCATGAAGGTCCGTGTCCGTTCTTATTAACAGTGTATGGTGTGGATGGAGCAGAACCGCCATAAATTGATGTACATCCGGTAGCGTTTGCTATCATCATACGCTCACCAAAAAGCTGCGTGACAAGCTTAATATACGGAGTTTCTCCGCAACCGGAACATGCACCGGAAAATTCGAATAATGGTTGTGCAAACTGGCTGTTCTTCACAGATTTCGCCTTGTCCAGGACAGTATCCTTGTAACCGACTTTGTTGTGCATGTAATCCCAGCGTTCATCCTCAAACATTTGTGATTCCAGGGTCTGCATTACCAGGGCTTTTTCCTTGGAAGGACATATATCCACACAGTTGCTACAGCCTGTACAATCCAGCGGACTAACCTGCATACGGTACCGGTATTCTTTTGTTCCTCCAAGGCCCTTCAGGGTTACAGTACCTTCAGGTGCATTGTCAACTTCCTCCTGGGTAAGTAAAAAAGGTCTTATCACGGCATGGGGACAAATGTAGGCACACTGGTTGCATTGGATGCAGTTTTCAGGCAGCCATTCGGGAACATGAACGGCAATACCCCGTTTTTCATATTGTGTTGTTCCCTGGGGAAAGGTACCATCTTCACGACCGGCAAAGGTGCTTACCGGCAGACTATCACCATTCTGGGCAACAATCGGTTCCATAATATTCTTGATAAAATCAGGAATATCTCTTGTATCTTCCGGTTTTGTCGTGTCAACGTCTTTCCATTCTGCCGGAATTTCAACTTTTAACACATCGCCGCCACGTTGTACGGCAGCCTTGTTCATTTCTACAACTTCCTCGCCTTTCATGCCGAATGACTTGACTATAGCCTTGTTCATTTCCTGAACAGCCTTATCGTAAGGTATTACATTGGATATCTTGAAGAAGGCAGACTGCATTATGGTGTTGGTCCTATTCCCCAAACCAAGCTCTTCGGCAATTTCGGTACCGTTTATAATATAAAACTGAATGTCATTGTCAGCCATATATTTTTTCATCGCAACGGGAAGCCTCTTTTTTGTCTCTTCCTCATCCCAGATGCTGTTCAGCAGGAAGGTACCTCCTTTTTTCAAACCTTTCAAAAGATCGTATCTCTCAAGATATGCCGGAACATGGCATGCAATAAAATCAGCATTGTTAACAAGGTAAGGTGCACGGACCGGTTTATCTCCGAACCGGAGATGTGATACGGTAAAACCACCCGACTTTTTGGAATCATAGGAGAAATATGCCTGCGCGAATTTGTCAGTGGTATCGCCTATTATAATGATTGAGTTTTTATTTGCCCCGACTGTTCCATCGGAACCAAGACCAAAAAATTTAGCGGCATAATTACTCTCCGGTGATACATCAATTTCCGGCTGCAATGGCAGTGACAGGAATGTTACATCGTCAACAATGCCAACAGTGAACCGGTTTTTTGGCTCGGGCATTTTAAGGTTGTCAAAAACAGCCTTAATCATAGCGGGAGTTGTATCCTTTGAACTTAGACCGTAACGACCGCCTGCGATAACAGGAGCATCCGGTTGTCCGTAGAAAAGATCCTTCACATCCAGGTACAATGGTTCACCATTAGCACCGGGCTCTTTGGTCCTGTCAAGAACAGCAATTCTCTTAACTGTATCGGGAAGGACCTTCATAAAATATTTTTCCGAAAAAGGTCTGTAAAGATGGACACTGATCATTCCCACATTTTCCCCTTTGGCATTGAGATAATCTACAGTTTCCCTTATGGTTTCGGTAACCGATCCCATGGCTATGATTATATTTTCCGCATCGGCGGCACCATAATAGGTAAAGGGATGGTATTCACGGCCTGTTATTTTGGTTATCTCCTGCATATATTCTTCGACAACATCGGGAACTGCATCATAATACTTATTTGCAGCTTCACGGGACTGGAAATAGATATCGGGATTTTGTGCAGTACCTCTGGTAACAGGATGTTCCGGATTTAATGCACGCTCACGGAAAGCCTGAACTGCATCATAATCCAGAAGTTTTTTCATTTCATCCTGGTCGCATTCTTCAACTTTTTGGATCTCATGTGAAGTGCGAAATCCGTCAAAGAAATGCAGGAACGGGATCCTGGTTTTAATCGATGCCAGATGGGCTACAGGTGCTATATCCATTATTTCCTGAACACTTCCGGTTGCAAGCATTCCAAAACCGGTATGCCTTGTACTCATAACATCGCTATGATCACCAAAAATTGAAAGCGCCTGAGCAGCAAGGCTTCTTGCACTTACATGAAAAACGCCCGGTAACAGCTCGCCGGAGATCTTATACATATTGGGTATCATCAACAGAAGCCCCTGTGATGCAGTAAAGGTGGTGGTTAATGCCCCCGATTGCAATGAACCGTGCACTGCACCGGCTGCTCCACCTTCAGATTGCATTTCAACAACCCTCAGAGTATCCCCGAAAATATTTTTTCGTCCATATGCAGCCCATTCATCAACATTTTCTGCCATATTGGATGAAGGAGTGATAGGATAAATGGCAGCAACCTCACTGAATATGTAAGCAACATGTGCAGCCGCATGATTTCCGTCGCAGGTAATAAATTTTTTCTTTTTTGTCATCTTTATAAATCAATTAGTTAGTTATAATATCTATGTTGGTTTGAAAACATGTCTAAGGGGCAAAAAAGCGGAAAAACCAAACAAAAATATAAAACTGAATGAAGAATTTTCATGACAATACTCATGATGCCGGGATCACATTAATGAATCATCTGATCCTAACCTGCAAACGGTCAAATTAACCGGACAGAAAAAGCTTAAGATGTCCTTCCGTGAGGGCTGAAGTTGAGATATGGATAGTGTTTGAAAGTGAGCAATTCAGCAGTCTACTCACTGTTCATGGATATCAGGAATTCTTCATTTGACCTTGTTTTGGAAACCCTGTCACGCAGGAATTCCATTGATTCCACAGGATTCATGTCTGAGAGATAGTTCCGCAGGATCCATATCTTGTTCATCATTTCCTTGTCCAGCAACAGATCCTCCCTTCTTGTACTTGACAGGTTCACATCAACTGAAGGATAGATTCTTTTATTGGATAATTTCCTGTCCAGTTGCAGTTCCATATTGCCTGTACCTTTGAACTCCTCGAAGATCACGTCATCCATTTTTGATCCGGTTTCGGTAAGTGCTGTTGCAAGTATTGTCAAAGAACCGCCATTTTCAATATTTCTGGCAGCACCAAAAAAACGTTTGGGTTTTTGAAGA
>SLGC01000195.1 GCA_007123885.1 Bacteroidales bacterium
ATCATACCCATAGAGCTGCTCCATCCTTTGCCGGATAAATTCAAGCCTTTCGGCCGGAACCCTTGAAACAGTAAGTCCATCGGGAGACAGTCCGGGCCTGAGAGCCGTTTTCTGAAGTCCCGGGAAAGATGCTTCTTCATGTTCAACACTGGCAAAAAAGAAAAGCCGGTCCCTGATTACCGGTCCGCCAACCGATGCCCCGATAATACGCCTGAATAATCCTGAAGCATCAAGATCACGTTCTGCAAGGGATGTCCCCGTCAGATTTTCATCGCCATAGTAAATATATGCGCCCCCTTCAAAATTATTACCACCCCTTCTGGTAAGTATATTTATATTGGCACCTGAGAAGCCCTCCTGCCGGATATCATAGGTAGCAATATTTACTTTCAGTTCCTGGATGGCTTCCAGGCTTAGTGACAGGGTGCCCGGCAGCTGGCCGCCTGCAAGTCCGAAGTTATTATTAAAGATAATTCCGTTCAGGGTGTAGTTATTGAACCGCTCATCTCTTCCGGCAAAACTGTTGCCGCTGCTTTGGGCGGTGAGACGTGCGATCCTGTGAAGATCCCCTCCAGTGGCAGGTATGCCTTCCAGCATTTCCCGGTAGACAGATGTAGCAGTACCTGTCCGGCCGGTATCAAACATTCTCCCGACTGCATCTTCAAGTGCGAGGGTGTCGGATTTTATTTCAATGGACTCATAAAGAAAAAAGTCCAGTCTCTTGTCATCGCCAATACCGGTAAAAATGCCATTTACGATTTCAGTCCTGAAGTCCCTGTGTCCGACAACCAGGCTGTAAGGTCCGCCAGGCTGGAGATTAATAAGGTTGAACCTGCCATCGGGGCGGGAATATGTTTCATATTCGGTTCCGGATGGAGTATGGACGGCAGTCACAGTCACTCCGGGAACCGGTATTCTCATAGTGTCTGTTATCCTTCCGTGCATTGCGGCTGTTGTCACTCCCTGGCAGAAGGATGCTGCCGGTAAGCAGGCAAACAAAAATAAAACCACCCGATTTATAAAACTTTTCATTGACCCGAATTTTAACTTATCAGAAAATACCTGCAAGTCGCCTATTCTGATAATGCCCGGATATCTTTTCGCAGATCCTCCATATTTTAAGATGACCGATCAATTGATATACAATCATTCAGCATGTTTTGTTCGGAGAATTTTTTCATAAATCAGCCGGCTGGCACCGGTATTTCTTTTAACATAATCACACGACGTTGATCCTGCTTTTTCCAATAATTCTTCGTTGTCCACCAATTCTGCTACAACAGCAAGGAATTCATCGTAGTTGCTTACCGGAAAGGCTCCCCCGGCATTGACAAGTTCTCTTGCTTCCCTGAACTTTTTGTAATTCGGACCGAAAATTACAGGGATGCAAAAGGTACAGGCCTCGAGTATGTTATGGATGCCCTTGCCGAACCCCCCTCCTATGTAGGCCATCCTGCCATATGCATAAAGAGAAGAAAGCATCCCGATATTATCAATGATCAGAACATCTGCTTCTACAGGATCACCATCAGTCACATCTGAATATCTGACTTTTTTTTTTGTGTTCTGGCTCATCATCCGTTTGATCTCATTTTCATCGATCTCATGGGGAGCGATGATAAGCTTTACATCAAGACCGGTTTCATTAATGAGACGGATCAGCAAGTTATGGTCTGCCGGCCATGTGCTGCCTGCAATAATAGTAAAACGGTTACCGGAAAAGGAGTCTGCAACGGGAATAGGAGTGATCGAATTTGAAATGGCATGAACCCGGTCGAAACGTGTATCACCTGCTACAGTAACCTGCCTGATCCCGGCTGATTTGAGCAGGTCCAGTGAAGCTTCGCTTTGCACAAATATATGGTTGAACATTCGAAGCATCTTTGTAAACCATTTTCCATACCATCTGAAAAATATCTGTCCGGGCCTGAAATTTGCAGAAACAAGATATAGCGGGATATTTTTTTTGTGAAGTTCGGAGATATAGTTATGCCAGAACTCATATTTTACAAAAACGGCAATATCAGGCTTGAATACCCTGATAAATTTTTCAGCATTTGCAGGTGTATCATCCGGAAGATAGCAGACGGCATCGGCCAGGGTATAATTTTTTCTTATTTCATATCCCGAGGGGGAAAAGAAAGTTAAAAGGATAAAATAGTGGCTGCCGGCTTCTCCTATTCTCTCTATTAAAGGCCTGCCCTGTTCAAATTCACCAAGGGATGAACAGTGTATCCAAATCACTTTACGCTCGCCGGCATCGAAGTTTTCCCAGCGGGAAAAAAAATTTTTCCTTCCTGCTGTCCACAGGTATGCTTTTTTATTGAAGGGGGCAAGCACCCTCAAAATTATGCGATAAAAATAGATCGCTGTGTTGTATATTATTATCATTCGATGTACATAAATAATCCCGTGGATGACATTTTAAACGGTAATGGCCCCTTCCGATGCCGATGATACCGAGTCCCTGTATTTTTTCAGGATGCCCTGCAGGGGTTTACCGTCAGGCTTCCGCCATTCCTTTCTCCGGACTTCAATCTCCTCTTCCGTCAGATCGACGTCTATGCGGTTTTTAGTGATATCGATGGTAATGATATCGCCGTTCCTGATCAGGCCGATAAGACCCCCGTCGTAAGCTTCCGGGGTGATATGGCCTACTACAAAACCGTGTGAACCCCCCGAAAATCTTCCGTCTGTTATAAGGGCAACATCCCTGCCAAGACCGGCACCCACTACCGCACCGGTTGGTTTGAGCATCTCAGGCATGCCGGGCGCCCCTCTCGGACCGTTATTACGGATAACTATTACCTCACCCCGTTTGACTATAGTGCTTATGCCTTCACTCGCCGAGTGTTCATCTTCAAATACCCTGGCAGGACCGCTGAACAATTCTCCTTCCTTACCCGTTATTTTGGCGACGGCCCCTTTCTCTGCCAGGTTGCCATAGAGTATTTGAATGTGGCCGTTCTTTTTGATTGGTTTATCTACCGGATGAATAATTGATTGAACTTTTTTCAGTCCGGCAACCTTCTCCAGATTTTCACCGAGGGTCTTGCCGGTTACTGTCATACAATTACCATCGAGGAAATTTTCTTCCAGGAGCAGTTTCATCACAGCAGGAATACCGCCTTCTTCATGCAGGTCTTCCATGAGGTAGCGTCCGCTTGGTTTTAAATCGGCAAGGTAAGGGGTCCTGTTGCTGATATCCTGGAAGTCGTCAAGTGTAAGCTCAACATTGACCGATCTGGCCATTGCCAGAAGATGTATTACGACATTTGTAGAACCGCCCAGGGCCATTATCAGGGTGATTGCATTTTCAAAGGCTTTCCTGGTCATAATATCCCGGGGCTTGATATCCTTTTCCAGAACAAGTTTTATCGCTTCACCAAGTGATTTAGCTTCTTTCTCCTTATACCCGCCCAGGGCAGGATTTGAAGAAGAATAAGGCAGACTCATGCCCATACATTCTATTGCAGAAGCAATTGAATTTGCGGTATACATTCCCCCGCAGGCTCCGGCTCCGGGTATTGAGTGCTTTATTATACCCTTGTAATCGAAGTCCGATATCCTGCCGGTTATACGTTCACCATACGCCTCAAATGCAGAAACAATATTCAGTTCCCGGTCCTGCCATCTGCCCTTTCTAACAGTACCGCCATACATCAATATGGCCGGACGGTTCAGGCGCCCCAGGGCCATCATGGCACCGGGCATGTTTTTATCACATCCCACTATTGGTATGACCGCATCATAGAACTGCGCACTAACGACCGTTTCAATTGAATCGGCGATAATTTCACGTGAGGGCAGTGAGTATTTCATACCTTCGGTACCATTGGTTATTCCATCACTGACTCCGATAGTGTGGAAGATCAACCCGTAAAGACCGTCCTGCCGGTCCACTTCATTTTTTACCATTGCTGCCAGATCATTAAGATGCATATTGCAGGGGTTTCCCTGGAAACCTGTGCTTACAATGCCAACCTGTGCTTTCTCAAGGTCTCTTTCATCCATGCCGATGGCATATAACATTGCCTGGGCGGCGGGGAGACTTTCATCCTGTGTAATGGTGCGGCTGTATTTATTCAGTCCCATTTCTTTTTGTTATAAAGTTTAATAGTTAAAAAGTTTTTTATTTTCCCCGTTGGGTGGCGGAGTTTACAAATAATATATATTTACTTTTATATTGTCTTCATGGCAAATTTACAAGGAATACATCTATATTTCATGTATATTATATTATAATATGATGTTCAACATTCCTTACGGGTTGCTTAATTCTTGTGCCCTGCAGGTTTTATCCGGGGGACTGGGCATCCAGGCCTTCTACTTTACTGCCATTTTTTTATAATGAGCTGTGCAAGCATCAAGCACTGCATAATATTTTAATGAAGATATATAAATAAATGAATATATTTGTTGTGTGCAGGGGCGCATTCCGGGTCGGACAAATTATACGGATGACACTATTTACTTTGGAGTACCCGGCTACAAGGTATAAAATCTGATTTATGGTTTATGATTATTTAATTATTGGAAGTGGTATTATTGGCCTCTCGATTGCCAGGGACCTCACAGGGAGATTTCCTGATGCCAGAATTGTTTTGCTGGAAAAAGAACCTGACGTTGCTTATCATGGAAGTGGCAGAAATAGCGGGGTTTTACATGCCGGATTTTATTATACCGCCGATTCACTCAAAGCAAAATTTACACGTGAGGGCAACAAGCAGCTGAGAGAATATTGTTACGCCAATAACCTCGGGATCAATGAATGTAAGAAAGTAGTAGTAGCCAGAGATGAAGACGAACTGCCAGCTTTATTTGAACTGGAAAAAAGGGGTATCATCAATGGCGTAGATGTTACAATTATTGATGAAAGGGAACTTAATGATATTGACCCCAATGTAAAAACATTCAGGCATGCCTTGTATTCTCCCACAACAGCCACTGTTGATCCTGTGGAAGTATGCCATTCGATAAAACAGGAGTTAATAAGAAAAGGAGTTCAGTTTCGTTTTAATGAAGCTTTCGCGGAAAGAGTTGACGGTAAAAAGATAAAAACCTCTGCAGGGAATGTTCTGTATGCAGAAAAATTGATCAACACGGCGGGATTATATGCCGATAAAATTGCAAAAGACTTTGGTTTTTCAAAAGATTATACCATTATCCCATTCAAAGGCATTTATTTAAAGTACCAGGGCGGGCAAAGGCCTGTTTCCGTCAATGTTTATCCGGTACCCAACCTGAAGAACCCGTTTCTGGGGGTTCATTTCACAGTAACGGTAGATGGTACGGTCAAGATCGGACCTACTTCCATGCCGGCATTCTGGAGAGAAAACTATAATGGTGTCGAAAATTTTAATGCATCGGAGTTACTTCATATACTCAACTGGGAAGCCAGGTTATTTCTTTATAATTCATTTGGATTCAGAAATCTGGCAATTGATGAAGTCAGGAAATACAGCATGAGATATTTTACCGGTTTGGCGCAAAGTATGGTAAAGAAGATGGATGTCAAAGGATTTAATCATTGGGGTACACCCGGCATCAGGGCGCAATTGCTTAATGTCAGCACCAAAGAGCTGGTAATGGATTTTATTGTTGAGGGAGACAAGGAAAGCGTACATGTGCTTAATGCCGTTTCACCCGCTTTTACTTGCAGCGGCCCGTTTGCAAAATGGGTCGTTGAAAATTATGTTTTATGAGTAAAAAAACCATGCCTGCATTTCGGTACCTCCTGGAAGACGCGGGTTTTGAGTTAGGCTAAATGATTATTAATTTATTAACTATCACCTTTGACGAAACCTGAAAACGAATGAATATGGAGAATAAATTTATTGATTTTGAAATACTTGAGAGATTTATGCTGGATCTCATGGTAAAAGCTGGTGTTCCTGAAAAAGATGCAAAGATCGTCACAGATGTACTGTTGCAGGCCGACAAGTTCGGGTTCGAATGCCATGGAACAATTCGCCTGAAGCCTTTTTATCTTGACCGGATTAAGGATGGCATACTGAATCCTGTAACGAATTTCGAAATCGTCAGGGAGGGCCCCACCACCGCTGTAATAGATGGACACAATGGTATGGGTCATGTTATCGCGTATAAATCGATGCAGCTGGCCATTGAAAAGGCAAAAAAATATGGCATGGCAATGGTCGCCGTGCGCAACTCAACCCACTTTGGCATTGCCGGGTACTACTCATTGATGGCCGCAAGGGAAAATATGATCGGCATAACAGGCACCAACACACGCCCATCCATTGCCCCGACTTTTGGTGTGGAAAATATGCTGGGTACTAATCCCATGACATTCGGGATGCCCAGCGATGAACCTTTTCCGTTTTTGCTTGACTGTGCCACTTCCATTGCCCAAAGGGGGAAGGTGGAGCATTATGCCCGCGAAGGCAAGGATATGCCCAAAGAATGGGTAATAGATGAAAACGGCAAGTGCAAGACCAATTCCCGCGAAGCACTTGCTGACCTTATTGCCGGCCGTGCCGCACTAACACCCCTGGGCGGGGTGGGCGAAGAAACTGCCGGTTACAAGGGTTATTGCTATGCCACCGTGGTAGAGATCCTGTCGGCAGCATTGCAGCAGGGTGCTTACATGAAGATGCTCATGGGGATGAAGGATGGCAGGAAAGCACCCGGTATGATCGGGCACTTCTTCATTGTTATTGATATCAATGCTTTTACCGATCCCGATGATTTTAAAAAGACAACCGGTAATATTCTCCGGGAGCTCAGGGCCTCCAAAAAAATGCCCGGCCAAAACCGCATTTATACCGCCGGTGAAAAGGAATATTACACCTGGATGGAAAGAAAAGACAGGGGCGTGCCCTTTAGTAACGCGTTATTGGAAGAGTTCCGGGGATTGTGCGATACTTACGACCTGAAGGAATATATGCCTTGTTTTGAAGCCGACAGTGCCGGGGTGCTATTCTGACCTATCCGGGTAAAATACCGGAAGGTGCCTGGTCTCCCGCGCAAGATGATGATGAGCGGTTGATGTTCTGCCTTCGAAGCCTTGACTTGTAGTAGTTTCAGTTGACTATTATCAGAATGCTGCCATTAGAAGTTCAATATCCTTGTAAGGTATGCCATACATCAGGCCTATCATCGAGTTCGTCAGCAATCCGTTATAGATGTAAACACCTTTCCGTAATCCTGAATTATCAAGAAGGGACGGTTTTATTCCTCCGTATTCTCCTATCGATAGAATAAGTGGCGCAAATATATTGCTCAGGGCAACTGTTGCAGTCCTTGCTACCCGGGAAGCTATATTCGGGACGCAGTAATGGATCACACCATGTTTTATAAATACCGGTGAGGGATGGGATCTGCATTCGGAAGTTTCTATGCATCCTCCCTGATCAATACTCAGGTCAACAATTACCGATCCCTTTTTCATTTCCCTGACCATCTCTTCGGTAACCAGAAATCGCGGACCGTTAGAGTCCATATGAAGGGCTCCTATAACCACATCGGCTGAAAGCAGGGCCCTGGTTATAACCCTGGGATGGAATATCGAGGTATAGAGCCTGCTGCCCAGGATTTCCTGGAGCCTTCTGAGCCTGTCGACTGACTGGTCAAAAACCTTCACCAGTGCACCAAGGCTTATGGCTGTCCGTGCAGCCGATTCGGCAGCGGCACCTGCGCCAAGAATGACAACTTCTGTTGGAGTTATACCGGTTATCCCGCCAAGCATAATGCCTTTCCCCCCATGCTGATTGGACAGATATTCGGATGCAATCATCACAGATGTGCTTCCTGCGATCTCACTCATTGAACGCAGAACCGGGAATGAATTATCGTTATTCCGCAGGTATTCATAAGATATTGCGGTTATTTTTTTATTCATCAGCCGGTAAAAAAAATCCTTATTCTGTATAATATGCCTGACCGATGAGATGAGGACCTGGTTGCCCTTCATATGTTCAATTTCGCTTGTAACCGGAGGTGATATTTTAAGTATTATATCGCTTTTTGCGAATACTTCGGAATGATTGTCTACAATAAAACCGCCACACTCACTGTAATCATTATCACTATATTTGGCCCCGGTACCTGCCTTTGATTCAACTATAACCTGATGTCCGTTACCAACCAGCATCTCCACTGCCTCAGGAGTGAGACCTATACGGCTTTCATCTTTTTGCAGCTCTTTCGGAATACCTATTACCAGCTGCTTTCTCCTCTTACCCCTTTCCATCACCTCTTCCTGTGGCATCAGGCTTCCTTTTCCAAGGGCCCAGGAATGAGGATAGTTTTGGTGCTTCATCAATTATTTTATTAAATTAACATAATCAAAAAACATGACGTGACATCTCCCGGCTGGCTGGTTGAAAGTACCGCTCTTTGCCCTGCCTTATTTGCAGGACCGTGATTCAAATCATACCAGGAGTTGTTCACATAAATTACCGTGTCTGAAAGAAACAGGAATAATAGAGCAAGTTACGGAAAAAGAGGAAAATGTTCAAATCTTTTTAATCATAAGTACAGCAGCGTCGCACATGCCTTTCGGGCAAAGCCCCGCCAGGACATGACCGCGCTGACATACGCGGGTTGTGAGTTAAACTAAAGCATCCTTAACTGCCTCAGGCCGTCATCCAGAACCTCGATTTTTACCCTTAGTGCATCATCCGGCAATAAGCCGGCAATCTTTTCAGGCCATTCTATCAAACACATGTTTCCGCTAAAGAAATAATCTTCATATCCAATATCCATAACCTCTTCAAGTGATCCGATACGGTAAAAGTCAAAGTGAAATATTACTTTTTCATTTTTATCTCCCCGGTATTCATTCACCAGGGCAAAGGTCGGGCTTGTGACGTTTTCATTAACGCCGCACTGACGGCATATTGCCTTGATAAATGTAGTTTTTCCTGCCCCCATCTCACCATA
>SLGC01000031.1 GCA_007123885.1 Bacteroidales bacterium
ATGATCTTTTCAAGGTCATTAATGTTATTATAAGCCATAGACCATCTTGTATTTACCACACCTCCGCGGAACTGGTACCTTGCTTCGTCAATATACTGAATTTTGCCAAGATGGTTGGCCCAGGAGGAGGGCTCATTCATATCGCCCCAGGCATTTGAGTTGTTCTGATTGTAGTTCCTGATAACATTGGCAAGAATGTTGATTGAGGGAGCTTCAACCGGGTTGTTCGGGTCGGTGTTGATCTGCTCGAAATCCTTGGTGCAGGATCCGGCAAACAGTAACATACCGGCCGTAAATACTGTTAATATAATGTTCTTTCTCATAATTTCAGATTTTTAAAAACTTAGGTTAATTCTGAATCCGAGGCTTCTGCTTGACGGTATCTGGTATTGCTCCAGTCCGACTCCGGTATTGGCTGTTCCAAAGCCTGTCTCAGGATCAATATTGATATTATTAGACTCGTGTGTGTACAACAGCGCCAGGTTGCGGCCAACGAATGAGATCCTTGCGCCCTGGATATACCCTACCTGGTTAATTAACGATCTGGGCAGATCATATCCGATAACAAGTTCCCTGAGCTTGATGAACGACCCGTCAATAATTGAGTTCTCCTGGTTGCCCCAGAAACCCATAAAATAAGATTGTGCGGGAATGGCAACATCATTTTCCACGCCACTGCCAACAACAAATCCATCAGCATCGCGCACAATATTGTCACCATCGTATGCTGCAACGACCGCTCCATATTTCGAAAGCACATCCCTGCCAACAACAACTCCATTCTCCCTCATGTCGCCTTCAGCCGTAAATGCGGCAACACCGGCATAGCCGCCGAACCAGTGCGTTACACTGAAAATGTCACCACCCTTGCGACCATCAAGAAGGAAGCTCATATTTATGTTTCGGTAGGAAAAGGTGTTTCTCAAACCTCCGATCCAGTCAGGAGTGATCTTACCAACCTCTACAGGGACAGGAGTCCTCAGTACCGCCCCGGTGCGACTGACAATTACCCTGCCCTGGTCATCACGGGCATGGCCGGTGGACATAATAACACCATAGGGTCGGCCCGGTCTTGCTTCGATGGTCAGGTCACCCCACGATGCCGATATCTGGTATGATTCAAGGTCGCCGTAAAGTTCGTTGACCATATCCCTGCTTTTTGCCCAATTAATTGTGGCATTCCAGTTAAGACCATCCCCGCTCCTGATGATATCACCGCCAAGCATCAGTTCTATACCTGTGTTCTGGATCTCGCCTGCATTGATGAGCATACTGTTGTACCCTGATGCTGAAGAAATATTTACGCCCATAATATGGTCGGTAACAATATTGTTGTAATAGGTAGCATCAAGCCTCAGCCTGTTCATAAGGAAGCTCAGTTCAATACCGGCTTCATAGGAGGTAGTAGTCTCATTCCTGAGGTCTGGAGGCGGCAATGTCCTGTCCAGGAAGAACTGGGTAACCCCCTGGAAAGGTGAGGCAGGAGAACTGTATGTGCCCACATAATTGTAGGGGCCGGTAGCCTTGCCTACCTGTGCCCAGCTACCCCTTAGTTTACCATATGAAAGAAGGTCCGACCCAATCCCGAAGGCTTCGGTGAAAACGAAGCTGGCACCGACCGACGGATAGAAATATGACCATGCATCAGCGGGCAGGGTGGAGGACCAGTCATTCCTCCCTGTTGCGTTTACAAATAGGTAGTTGCGGAATGAAACATTCAAAGATCCGAACAAGCTGTTGCTTACAACTTCAGAATTATACATGGTGGCAATCGGAGATCCTGCAACGTTTCCAATAGTGAAAAGGTTGGGCACTGTAATATCATTTGCCTGCAGGTTCATGAACCGGTATGTGCGGTTCATATAATTTGCTCCCAGCATACCGTCAATCCTGATATCATCATTAAGATTACTGTCAAAATTAAGGAACAGGTCGGCATTGAACTCGTTGTTCGTTCTGTCATTATCCCAGAACCGGCCGCCGCTGCCGGCAACAAGCCCCATTCCGACACTTCCTTCAGGCCATACACTTTTCCTGTTTTCTGTAAAATAGTCGTTACCCACACGTCCCAGCAGATTAAGCCAGTCGGTAAGCCTGTATGACATCTCCAGGTTGCCGAAAACCCTGTCCCGCTGCCGGCCTTTCAGCATCCTGTTGGCAATAAAGTAAGGGTTGCTGAAATAGGTCTGGTTCCAGTTGTAATAATAACCGAAAGGATCCCGGGTCTGCCAGTTCTCCCTGAGGGCATCCATGTCAACCTGCCTGCCGAACCAGCCGCCAATGGATTGCATAACATTATCTGAATCATATCCTCCTCCCGGAAGGTTATCGCTTGAATTCTTAATATAGGTCGCATTCACCCGGGCGCTTAGCCTGTCGGTAACCTCTGACACCCCGGAGAAGTTGACCGAATTCCTTGTCAGGTCTGTATTGGGTATTGTACCCGTTGAGGTCATGTTGGAAAAGCTTATCCTGGCAGAGGTCTGTGTCCCTGATCCCCCATAAACCTCAACAGAGTTGTCAAATGTTGCACCGGTTACGAAAAAGTCCCTTGTATTGCTCGGGCTGGATACCCAGGGCGTATGCTCGTAAACCGGCAATCCATTCTCATCAAGTGTGTAAGGACTGTTAAACTGTGGCAGCCTGAGACCTATGTCCAGCCGGGCACCCCAGCTCTCATCCCTTCCATCATATAATCCACCGCCACGACCGTCATAATATCTGAAGGTATGGTCATATGCAAATTGCTGGTAGGGATAATCTGCCTCGGTCAGATTATTGTTAGTCAGGAATCTGTTGTAGATAAACTCCTCACCGTTAAGCCCCTGCCCATACTTATCCTGATACGCCGGGAAGATGTAAGGGTCTTCGAAGGTAACCGAGCTTGAGATGTTTACCCCCGATTGGGTAGCTCTCCTCTGGGCATCCCTTGTTGTAATAATGATTGCGCCATTTGCTGCATTCTGACCGTAAAGCGCAGCCGCCATACCGCCCTTGAGCACTGTCATTGATTCAATATTGGCGGGATCAATATCCATTATGGCATTACCATAATCTGCCCCACCGTACTGGGAAACCGAAGTGGCAAAATTGCTTATTGGCGTACCATCCACCACAAACAGGGGCTGGTTGTTGCCGAATGAGCTATTGCCCCTTATGGTGATGCGGGATGAGGCTCCTACAGCGCCACTGGCTGTTGTTACCTGAACACCGGCAACCCTTCCCGAAAGAGCGCTTACAAGGTTCATATCTTTAGCCTCGGCCAGTTCATTGCCCGACACATCCTGCACGGCATATCCAAGTGCGCGCCTCTCCCTGGTAATACCCAGGGCAGTAACAATAACCTCATCCAGGGCCAGTATATCGGGCTGCATCTGGACGTTTATAACTGTGCGCCCTTCTATTGCTGTTGTCTGTGTTTCATAACCGACATAGCTAATGACAAGGGTATTTGCATTTGCCGGAACCGAAAGGGTGAAATTTCCTTCAGAATCCGTAACCGTGCCGAGAGTAGTCCCCTGGACCACAATCGAAGCTCCCGGAATGGTGGTTCCATCCTCAGCGCTGGTTACTGTCCCGGTAATTTGTCTTGTTTGAGCCTGTAGCACGATAACTCCAAGAAACAAGAGGACCAGTACATTTATAAATTTTTTCATATAAAAGAATTTAAGGTTAAGAAAAACGGTGGTAGAAATAATAAAAGCTTTAAATTATCACTCATTATCTATAATTATAGATACAAAGCAGATTTACGAACAATTAATGGGGTCAGTTCCACAACATTTCCTTATCAAATAAAATTTAAAATAATTACTCTGAGGAAAAAATATCACGCAATATATTGTATTTCAGTTATTTATCTCGTAGTTAGAAAAATTAATAATGAATTAAGCAATCTATCATGCATATTGTTTGGGGCGAATGTAATGATTTTTATCATATCATGTTAAAGAACATGTTAATTTTTATTGATTTTTTTTTATCTCACATGCCTTTCGGGCAAAGCCCCTCCTAAACATGACCGCGACTGGCAGACGCGGATTTTGCCGATTTTTGCTTCGCACCGCGAATTTTTTTAATCGCACATGCCTTTCGGGCAAAGCCCCGCCAGGACATTACCGCGACCCTACGCGGATTTACAAGTTAAACTGAAAAAATCAGAACACCGGAAATTCCACCGGGCTTTTTATTATACTTTCTTTACAGGGAAGATTCCGGCATTATTAAATAGGTGACAAGATCATCCGCATAAGAAAAATATAGCTTGTGCATTAAAAATTATTATTTTAGCGTGTTGCATAAGGTGTATAAATCCGAAAAGAACTATCGCTTTGGGAAAAGAGGCCAGTGCCAGGGAAACACCCCTGATGAAGCAATACAGCAACATCAAGGCAAAACATCCGGACGCTATTTTGCTGTTCAGGGTGGGAGATTTTTATGAAACATTTGGCGAAGATGCTATCAAGGCTTCCGGGATCCTGGGCATAACCCTGACAAGAAGGGCGAATGGTGCTGCTTCATTCGTTGAGCTTGCAGGTTTTCCCCACCATGCCATCGATACATACCTGCCCAGACTAGTCCGGGCGGGTCAACGGGTTGCCATTTGCGAGCAGCTGGAAGATCCGAAACTGGCAAAAAAGATAGTTAAACGGGGAATCACCGAGCTGGTTACACCGGGCGTGGCCTTTAATGAGAATGTGCTTGAACATAAAAAGAACAACTTCCTTGCATGTGTACATCTGGACAGGAACCAGGCAGGCATTGCCTTCTGTGATGTAACAACAGGAGAGTTTTATGTATCACAGGGAAGCTTTGAATATGCAGATAAGCTGCTTAATGGTTTTGAGCCCAAAGAGGTGCTTTTTGAAAAAGGCAAACAGGATCTCTTCGGCCAGTTATTTGATTCCGGGTTTTATACCTACAAGCTTGATGAATGGGCATTTCATGAGGAAACCTCATATGAAAAACTAGTCAGCCATTTTCAAACCTCATCGTTAAAAGGCTTTGGCATTGATTCACTTTCACTCGGAATTACAGCTGCCGGCGCAATATTGCACTACCTTGAGCTCACCCGGCACGAACAAATAAGTCACATTAACTCGATTTCCCGCCTGGAAGAAGATAATTACGTATGGCTTGACAAATTCACCATAAGGAACCTTGAAATTTACAATTCCCTGAATGAAGGAGCTCATACGCTTCTTTCTGTAATGGACAGGACTTCTTCATCCATGGGCGGGCGATTGATGAAAAGATGGATTAACCTGCCGCTAAAAGATCCTGTAAAAATAAATGAACGTCTTGATGTGGTGCAATTCCTGGTTGAAAATGAAGAACTCAGGGATCTGCTTTCCGGCAATATCAAAGAAACAGGCGATCTTGAAAGACTTTCATCCAGAATATCTACCGGCAGGATCAACCCGCGTGAAATTTTACAGTTAAAGGTATCTATGGATTTGGCCGGGGCCATTCGAAAAGCATGTCTTGAATCCGGTCAGCCGGCTCTTGCAGAATGCGGCAAACAGATAAAGCTATGCCAGTCCCTCAAAGACAGGATAGCCACTGGATTAAAGGAGGACCCGCCAAATTCTGTTCAGAAAGGAAATGTAATTGCGGCAGGGGTGTCCTCTCAACTGGATGAATTACGGAGCATGCTTTATTCGGGAAAAGATTACCTTGTAAAATTACAGCAGAGGGAAAGCGAAAAGACCGGAATACCATCTTTGAAAATAAGCTTTAATAATGTTTTCGGCTACTATATCGAGGTAAGGAACACTCACAAGGATAAGGTTCCGGATCAGTGGATCAGGAAGCAGACACTTGTAAATGCAGAAAGATATATCACCGGAGAGCTTAAAGAGTATGAAGAAAAAATACTCGGAGCCGAAGAAAAGATACTGGAAATTGAATCGA
Source organism: Bacteroidales bacterium (assembly GCA_007123885.1). GTDB lineage: Bacteria > Bacteroidota > Bacteroidia > Bacteroidales > PUMT01 > PXAP01. The sequence continues at coordinate 5,914 of SLGC01000031.1, forward strand.
AACTTTTTTCTGCTCTTGTGGAAGATGCAATGACATCTATTCCAGATATTCAGGCGACAGCTGCATCGATAGCCCGTATCGACTGCCTGCTATCCTTTGCGGTCCTTGCCGGAGAAAATAATTACTGCAGGCCCGAGGTGAATCAAAGCACAATCGTGGATATAAAAGGCGGCAGGCATCCGGTAATTGAAAAGCAAATGCTCCCGGGTGAAGAATATATTTCCAATGATGTTTTCCTGGATGATGAAAAACAACAGATCATAATTATAACAGGCCCCAATATGTCGGGCAAATCGGCCCTTTTGAGACAAACTGCACTGATAGTGCTTATGGCCCAGACGGGAAGTTTTGTGCCGGCCCAATCGGCAAAGATCGGGATCGTTGATAAGATATTTACACGAGTCGGCGCATCAGACAACATTTCAAAAGGAGAATCGACCTTTATGGTTGAAATGAATGAAGCCGCCAGCATTCTGAATAATCTTTCCGAACGAAGCCTTATCCTGCTGGATGAGATCGGACGGGGAACAAGCACTTATGACGGGATCTCAATTGCATGGGCAATGGCCGAATATATTCATGAGTATCCCGGGGGTAAGGCAAAAACCCTTTTTGCGACCCATTATCATGAACTGAATGAAATGGAGCACTCCTTCAAGCGGATCAGGAACTACAATGTCTCGGTAAAGGAGATAAACAACAAGGTGATCTTCCTGCGAAAGCTTATTCCCGGCGGCAGCGAGCACAGTTTCGGCATACATGTGGCAAGGATGGCCGGGATGCCAAAGAGTGTCGTTAAACGGGCCGGTGAGATCCTGAAGGAACTTGAAAAATCACAGGAAAGCCATACTCCGGCAAAACCGGTAGCTTCGATCGCCGGACAAAGAGAAGGCTATCAGCTCAGCATATTCCAGCTCGATGATCCCGTTCTCCGGCAGATCCGGGAAGAAATAATGAACCTGGATATAAACAACCTTACCCCGGTTGAAGCCTTGAATAAACTCAATGAGATCAAACGGATATCGGGACTCGGTTAACCATGCCGGATACCCGGAATAACATTCCTTAAAGGCCATATTTAGCCGGTAATCCTGAAAAAAACTATATTTATATCCGGATATTCTCCATTTTGAATTCGAAATGCATTGCAGCGGAAGACTTCTGGTACGAAGCACAAGCCTGTGAAGACCGGAGCCCATTAGTCTGTAGCTAACGGCCGGTTCACTTTACATCACAATAATTCCATAATATAATGCGTAAATGATTAGCAGGGTTTTTTTTGAAAAAAAGAAAAATGAATTAACTTTGCAGCACAAGTTGCGAAAATAGCTCAGTTGGTAGAGCACGACCTTGCCAAGGTCGGGGTCGCGGGTTCGAGTCCCGTTTTTCGCTCAAATCCCGGATTTTATCCGGGATTTTTTATCTGTCCGGCAGGACCGGCTCTTCACCTCTTGTGTTTGACACAAAATGAAATTTTTGTTTTATGTTCAGTAACATTTTTTCTATTTTTACAACCGCCCCTTTGCCCGGGTGGTGGAATTGGTAGACACGCAGGACTTAAAATCCTGTGGCCATTGCGGCCGTGCGGGTTCAATTCCCGCCCCGGGTACAAAAAACCCCTGTCAGTGCTTTCACTTGCAGGGGTTTTTCAGCACCATGTGGATTCATTCCTTTAAGTCTTGCCTGTTTTCATAAATTTTAAGAACTGCATTATAAATATCATCCATATCTGATTTAGAACCCAGCAGGGTGCTTTGCGGAAAGCCCGCCACTTCCCTTACCAGTTTTTCAGCTTCCGGCAAATGCAGGGAATCCCGGTATCGGTCAAGTCTCTCTTTGGAGTAAAGCTTCCTGAAGGTTTTTGAGCTTATCACCGATTCAACAACACCCTCCTGATGTTGTGACTTTCCTTCAATTACGCCAAGCCCCCAACCAACAGGAATACCCTCTGCCCTCAGTGCTTTCATGAAAGTATCCCTTGAAAAACCAAAAACCTCTTCCTTGAATCTGAAACCAAAGCAATAATATGATTTCATCGTGGTTTCAGGATAATCCTTTCGGGGAACAATTCCTGGTATTTCCTGGAGTTTTGATCTGAGATATTCACCATTCTGTGAACGGGTTTGTGTTTGCTGTTCAATTGAATCCAGCTGCGTCATGATAATCGATGCCTGGAATTCAGTCATCCTGCATTTTGAAGCCAGAATAGGATGTGCACCCTTATCACGCGGCATATATTTACCCCTTATCCTGCCAAAATTGTGATATGAATAGCAGATATCCATTATCTCTTCATCATTGCCTAGTATTGCTCCTCCTTCACCACAGGTCAATTGTTTTGAGTTTTGAAAGCTTAAACAACCAAGATCCCCCATAATTGCAGATCTATCACCCCTCCATTCAGCAAAAGGCACCTGACAGGCATCTGCCACGACTTTTAATCCATATTTTCCCGAAAGCGCATTAATCTTGTCCATATGGGAAAGCCCGCTTACAATATGAACAGGTAATATCAACTTTGTTTCCGGAGTAATTGCTTCTTCTATTAAATCTGCATCTACCTGCCAGGTTTCAGGGTCTATATCGACAAATACCGGTAGTGCATTATTCAAAAAGATTGCATGGATTGTTGCAACAAAAGTATATGGTGTAGTAATAACTTCATCGCCTCCTTCAGCACCGAGTGCATAAACCGAAGTTATGAGTGCCGTTGTACCATGCGTTGTAAGGAGACAATATTTTGAACCTATTTTCCCGGCAAGTTTCTGCTCTGTTTGCGTTACAACCCGGGCACGTGACCATCTGCCACTTTTAAGCACCGGCAAAACAGCATCTTCATCATGATGTGTCCAAATTGGCCAACCGGTAAAACTTGCCGATCTTACAGGATTACCTCCTAAAAGAGCAAGTTTCCCGGAAGTATCCTTACTGAAAGAATAAGGAAAACTACTGGCCGAGAAAGCAAACAATGTACCTGCTCCTGCAGTTTTAATA
>SLGC01000021.1 GCA_007123885.1 Bacteroidales bacterium
CATGAGCCCCTCCTTTATCGACGCGCGCGCGCGTTAAGATTACGTCAACATTATCCTTACTTCCAATAACTCATGTATTGCCCATTTATCAAATCCGGATTCAAGAGATGAGATTGCAAGAGAAGAATGCCTGAAAGAATACAAGCTGCAGGCCTGCACCTGCTTAACAGCTTTTCCGGATAACCGTATCTGAATGTATCCTGGTTGTTCTAGTAAGGGGATCAGTTGAAAGTTTTTGGCACATGAGACACAATGTGAACCAGACCTATCATATTCGTATTTGGCACTGGTAGAATGATCCCTCCTATTAGAAGTGCGATATGTGATAATTAAAATGCAAAGAGCAATCCAAGGGAAAACTTAAAAAAAGATGGGTTTATCTCAAAATGTTGCAAATCAAGAACCGAATCAAAACCTTCCTGGCTTAGACTGAATATAGCATTATGAAATTCTGAATTATAATTGCCGGGGATCGTCTTCCATTGTTCTTCTATCTTGCTTTTCATGAAGTATCTTGCATCGATATGGAATCCAACGTCAGGGGTGATAGGTAATTCCACTCCACCTCCTGCATTGAATCCGATTCCATTAAGGGACGCATCTATTTTGGATGGAAAAATCCAGTAATCAATATATTGGCTCTGCTCATAATCCCATGTCAAGGCAAAACCTGTCATGCTATTAAGACTTAGATTTCCAATAAAGTAGGAGACACCTCCGCTTAAAACAGGTGCGATCATTCCTGGAATCTGTGGCTTTAATATGATATTTGCTCCCAAACTCATGAGCGTAACATTATCAGTTATATCCCAATTTTCATTTATGAACCCTCCGGTTTCCTGAAGCCACTCCCAGGTAAGGTTATAATTACTAACACCCTTTATATCTGCTTTTGTATTTAAATCGAATCTTAGCTGAAGACCAAAATTCCTGTCAAAAAAATAATTCAGGGCTCCCCCAAATGCGATCGGTTTGTTGATATTCTGGGTAAACATTCCATGCTCATCAGCCTGCTTTAATGCACCTTCACTGAAGCGGAACGCATATTCCACCGATTGGGTTATGCTATAACCCGTATTATATCCGCCACTTAAAACCAATTCAATTCTGGGTGACCAAGGCTCTTTTTCCAGGACAGGCTGTGAAATAAATACCTCCGGTGCTTTTGCCGGTACTTCCAGTACTTTCTCCTCCCGCCGTATCTCTTCAACCTCCTTTTCATAAATATATCCAAATATCCTGATACCGACCCGTGATTCAAAACCAACCTGATACCATTCACCTGTTTTATCTTTTACTTCAAATTCACCGCCTCTCGGAGCAGTATCAATTATGTCACTTCCGAACTCCGGTTTCATCCTGATGTTCGCATGCGCAGCTACTACCCTTATCTTCTGTTCTTGCGCCAGAACAAGATTTGGCATAAAAACAAGAACAATCATAAGGAGATAGATTGAGTGAAGCTTAAGGATTGTTTTATTCATTTCCTCTCCGTTAAAAGGTTTTAATAATAAGGTTTGAATTCTATCTCTCTTATCCGCCAGTTTTCGCCATCCATTATTACAACCCATTCCTGCTGCCCTTCAAACAAAACCTGCTGCTGCCCTTCATCCTTAGCGATCCCTGAGATCATACATAAAAAAACAACAACCGCCCTTTCCGCTTCCGTAAAATGGATGCTGAGCCTATCAGTCACAGTTGCCTGTAAATTGGTATAAAGATTTACCATCATCCTGACATCATTTTTTATCTCTTCATACAGTCCGGGGGAGCAGTTTTTTGCATAAAAATCCAAAAGTGTGTTATCTTCTAACGATTTAATGTAAAAGTGAACAATCAATGCGATTTGTTCCTGCGCGAGGAGCATTCTGGCTTTAATAAGATAGCTATTTGAAGCCTCATGGCCAGCATCCAACTGCAAAACTTCTTCCAGATGAGCGATGCTTTGTTCATAATATCCTTTTTCAAATGATTCTTGTGCAGATTCAAAAATGGACTGAATATTGGATTCAATTTTTCTTCGCGCCTCAGATTTGTAATACAGAGCATATTCATTATCAGGATCAGTATGTAATACTTCCTGCATATACTTGATGCATTGTTCGTATGACTCGATGATAAATGCATCGATGCCTGCCTGCAACTCGGCTGAAAGAGTGTGGGTCATGGATTTTGTTGCCGGTTCTTCAGCAACAACATGCAGTATGGGTGTTTCTTCAAAAAATTGTATGGGCTCTTTTTGCTTTATTTCCTTCATCTCAACGGTTTCGTCGATAGCAGTTCCATTATCTACTTCCACTATTTCTTTAATTTCATCATCAATATCTGCTAAATCGGTTGCATCTGATGAGGTTTTTACCATATATAACCAAAGAGTAATCGCTGCGAAGGCCAAAATTGCCAGGGAGACCAGAGGAACAAGGAATTTTTTGTAATGGGATATAACAGTTTTTTCGCCGGGAGGCAATCCTTCTTCCACAATCTTAGTTTCTAGTGTTTTGCCTGGTGAAGTTAAAATGGACTTAATATTATCTGCTAAATTTTTCAGATGTTTTTTCAGGGGAGGCCTTGTAGCATCAAACCATTGACGTCGTGACAGATGCAGCGCTAATGAACCATAAGGAACAGTATCTTCAATGCGGATTGGTATTATCAGTTTTCTTTTGCTGACTGCTCTCTCGATCTCATTTTTAACATGTTCGGATGCATTTGCTTCGGCTGAGAAAACCACCACAAGGATTTTGCATTTATTGATGGCTTCCACGATTGCATCACCATAGTCCATGCCAGGGAAAATATCCCTTGGAGCAATCCAGCATTTTATTTGGTTATCTTCTAGAGTAGTGCATATGGAATTGGCAGCATTTTTATTCCTGTCCGCATAACAGATAAAAACATCATACTCTCTTCTTATATCCTCCTTCAACATAACATGGCGATTAAAGCAGTGACAGAGAGAAGTGTATGCAGCTTAATGAGAAAATGCTAATACATCCCGTACGCGGATGTTATGAGAACTACCCGTTAGCTAAGGACTAACTGAAAAGACTTGTGGATTATACAGCACTTATATAAAGTTAAGAAAATTAATATGTAACTGCAAGGGAAAAAGTCTGATTTTATATTCATGTTTTTCGGTAAATTTGAAAGCCGGCTCTGGTAAGGAAATTGGGAAGCCCCCGAACCATATTTCGGTCATACTCCTTTATTTCCTCTGATAGTTCAGCCCATGGAACAAGATGAGGGTTGATCTTTTTTTTGATATCTTTATTCCCTGGAGTATAAGACCAATTAAGTTTACGTCTTTCTTCACACCAACGGTCATGCTCAATTTCAGCCAATTTTTCTACCTCTTCGGGTGAAAATTTAAAATCGCATGTTTCCCAGGTAATCATGTTCTGGATGCCATATCCCACAGCTTTCAACTTATCTTTGATATGAGCGGCTTGATGCCGGTTAGAATCTTTTAAATCCTCTGGCAAATCATCCCACTCGACAATTGAAGGATTAGTTTCAAGGAGATCACCTGCTTGCTTCCGATGGTGGACATACTTTTCGTGGATCGCCTGAGCAAGAATTTCATGCATTCCTCCAAGGAGCTCCTTCAGACTACAGGTTCTATCCAGTAAACTGAATACATGAAGCTGGTCAATGTCAAAGGCTTCACGGTCTTCTTTCATCAAAGCAGCAAACCCGGCATCCTGACTCATCCGCATGACAATGGGTATCCGATACTTCCTCACTTTGCCCAAGAGTGTCAGTGCACTGGCCAGAACATGCACATCATCGTCGAAGCAAATAAAGATGATATCGATATTGCATCTGCCACAGGAATCAAATAGAAAATCCCCTCGCTCAAATTCCGGGGCGTTCCTCTCCATCTGCCTGATATCAAATTCACAAATTGTATCAAGCTGTGGATCACGTAAACGCAGAAGTTCCATTTTTGCCTCCGCATCCTTATCGATCACCGAAATCCGCAAGAGGTTTCTTCTATCTTCCTGTTTGAACCACCAGGTTCTTGCCGCCTGTCTGACCAGACTTCTGCCCATCTTACCCAGACCAACGATCAGCATTCGTGGTTGCCTGTCTTCTTCAAAAGCTTTTTCAAAAAAAGAGGAGTACTCCTCGAGCATGAGCTTTGCCCCCCTTTCAAGCACATTGAAAAATTCAAGTTTGAATGAACCCTTTTTGCCGGCAGAGAGTCCCCAGCTTCTCAGTGAGTTGCAGAGCTCAAGATCGACAATATGGACAAATGCGGTGAGAGCTTCATTTTTGCCCGCCTGGATTAAATCACGGGTCTTGAGAGCTATTTCTGCATTGACGCCATCATCAGAGCAGACACAAATAAGATATTTTGCTTCGTTGATTTTTGCCTTTCGCAGCAGGTTTTTGTCAGTAGCATCGCCAATCAAGACAATTGCTCCTTGTCCGCGGCACCGATCTATCAAAGGGTTTTCCTCGTTCTCTTCGAGTAACATTACCTGGTATCCGTGATCCAGTCCCTCTTGAGAAAACTTCAGGCCTCTTTCGCCTAAACCGCACACCACTATATGCCTTCTAATAAAACGAGCCCTCAATAACTGCCACTGCTCACTGGATATGGCTAAAAGAGCCTGAATCGCAGCATAGGCAGCCACGGCCGGTATTAGGAACCGGGATATTTCAAGTTGCCAGGGAACATCACCACTGATGTCTCCGGACTGGAATACAATGAGTTGTAATGTTCTGTATAAAAGATCCCAGGCAGTGCTCTCCTCTCCCACGGTTGCAGAGACTCTGCTGAAACCTGTATATCCCAAAATTATTGAGACGACACCGAAACCACCCACCAACGGCCATTCGATTTCCCGCCAAACCGGGTAAAGCCACTTGCGCTTAAACATCCGGAAGCGGTTACGATAGCTATTTCTATTTTTGCGAAATACTCTTGCCACCACCATCCTTTTCCAATGGAAGATTGTTAACCCTTGCCCGCATGTACCGCGGTCTTAACCATTTCTCAATCTTTAAGGCTCCTGATGAGCTCTTTATATGAATTGATCTGTTCCTCAACAGAAGTGCTCAACTTATAATTTTTATACTCCTTTGGGTCGATCAGGATATGATTATCGTGCTCCGGGCTTAATTTAATGCTGCCGCCTATGTAATCACAAAGAAAGGTAATTCCCGTTACCCAGAAAGGCTCTTTGATAAAGTGCCAGGTCTCAAAAGGTCGACCAACTGAGATTATTATTCCGACTTCTTCTTCGACTTCTCTTTTAAGAGCTTCTACCAAATTTTCGCCATAATCAATTTTGCCGCCTGGCAGCTCCCAGAGCCCGGGGTCAAAATCACTGTTTCGTGAACGCTGAAGAAGAATGATTTTGCCGTTCATTCTTATGACCGCCTTGCCGGCTACTCCTAAGAACTTATTCATTTTTAGCCTCCCCGTAACAGTTTTTCACCACTTTTCGATAGCTGTATTTTTTATGGCCACATTTACTGAGCCTCTATCCGTGTAATCGGAGAGCTCTGCCCCATACTTATATACAGAGACTTTCGAACGCTGGATTTCCAAACCTATTCTGGCCAGGAATTCCGGTATTTTGCGTACAGTCGCACGATCCCATTCCTTTACTTCGTCAGAAAGTTGTGACCATTTAACCAGGTAAGGGCTTTTCTTCCTGAGAATATCCTTCTCTTCTCCCCAGGTCCATCCCTCGAGTAGTCTCTCTGTGTTCCATCTCCCATGCTCAATTTCCGCTAACAGCTCAACTTCCGCTTTGGTGAGGATTGCAATTTTGATTTTTCGATTTTTAACTTTTCCCATAGTATATCCAATCTGGGAAAGTTTCTCGAAAATGTGGTCTGCCTGTTGTGCATTCGACTCCTTAAAGCCATCAGGCAATTTATCCCAGTCTACCAGTGAGCAATCATCTGTTTTCAAACCATCTTGCCGGGTCTTGCGATATTCTTCGTGAATTTCCCTGGCAAGGGTTTCTCTGATATCTGCTTCGATCCTTTGGCCACCTGAACCGATAAATGCTCTGACAGTCATAGCATCAGCCGGAAGGATGATCAGTTTCTTCGAAATTATCCATTTCTCGTCCCGCAGCAGCTTTGCCACCTCTCCTCCGCTTTCTGCAATTACACCTACTGTGGCTCCGAGAGCCAGAGCGATCCTGTACTCGATGGCTGAGATCTTACCACCATTAATGCCCAATATTTTTATGCGGCACGGGTCAAGACCAGAAACAATGATATCAGTCCAGGTTTGAAGTGCCTCAAGAGGGCTAAAGCCACTTCCGTTTGTTTTCCTGAGCTCAGAGTATCTTTGATCAACATTAGCACTGGCAGGGATTAATCCGGGAATATACCCGATAGTCCGGATTGAATTGTACACCTTGCCCAGTTCCCCAGCCAAACCACTAATTCCTTGAATCGTCCCCCCGCTAATAACCGTACCCTTGAAATCCCTAAAACCTTCCAGAACTAATTGCCTGTAAGACCTTATTTGCTGTTCCACCGAATGATCACAACCACCCACTAAAATGACAACTGGTCCCTCGATGGGTTGATCCGGGCTTATGGCTAGTTCCTTGCTATTTTCCAATGTTTCTGTTGCTGCTTTGGGTTTATCGGGTTCCTTGGGTGTCTCTTTTATTTTATTCTTTGAAATTAATGCTTTTGCAATAAGCAGAAATCGTCTCACCCATTCATATCCTGAAAGGTCTTTTGATACATTGCTCAACCTTTCCAACGAGATATGAGCCGATTCGATCATCCAGGATGTTGGGCACAATTGAACGGCTTTGGCGTATGCCTCGAGACTATAATAGGGTTTGTTCAATAAAAGATAGAATTTTCCCATCATGTAAAATACCCATGGCAAATTAACACCAACATCCGCCTGGTTGCGGCATCGGGTGATGGCCGCGGTTATCACGGGACTTAACAGTGGTATTATGGAAGTGTCCCTGGCTGAAGCAATCTCTATGTCAAGAAAGTTTTCTAATGGATACGGGTCTGATGGATCCGTTTGGTAGGCCAAACGGTAGAGGTTTCTCACCTTTTCTTCATTAATCCCTTTCCATGTGCCGGCCAGCGAAGCTATTGCATCCACATCTCTGTTTGGCAGGGTACATACCTTTTCCAAATAGCCCTGCCCTTGTTTAAATTTGCGGCTGCCGGGGTTGTACTTGTGCTTTTTACAGAGTGCCACCCCCAGGTCTCTCAAGACAGATGGATTGCCAGTATGAACATACTCAGAGAGTAAATCAATGGCCTTCTGCCATTCCCCCAGTGTGATTGCCAATTTGCCGATACAACAGGCCACCTCGGCATTCCCCGGATCAAACTCTAATATATTCTCCAGCAATTTTATTTCATCCTTCATTTGTTCTTCATTCATATATGCCCCATAACTTGTGGCATAGGTATTAAGAGCTTGTTTTATTCTGGAAAATGTTTTGTCAGCACCCTCCAGCAAAGCAGCAACAGCTGCAAACTCCCGTTCCCACATCACAGGTATTTTAAATGAATTTTTATAAGCCAAATCATGCGACAAATCTGCCCATGCATGCTCAAGAATTGTTCTTACTTGAATTTCGGCCCGTCTATTCGGGAATTTCTGATCATCTAGAAGCAGAGGAGGAATGGTAACGTTCACTAATCTGTTGGGGAATATTCCCTGCTTAAAGCTTATGATATAATGCACAGACCGATAACCGAACTCCGTTGGTTTAAGCCGCTGGCTTACATCTGTGGTATTTTCTTCATCAATTAAAAAATGTGTCTCAATAAACCCGGATATCGCTTTTACTTCCTCTGCTGTATGAACAATAACCCGTCCTCCACATAAGTCGGTGAATTGATTTACCGGGTCAAGGTATTTAACTTTTTTACGTTGGCATTTTTCTGCAACACTGATAATTGACTTTGGTCGCGTTTGAACGATTGCTGCAGGTGCAAGGTTTTTCGCGACTTGCTTGAGGACTTGCTCCAATACTTCAGCATAAAGCTTGTAATTTTGATAGCGCTTTTTATATTCTGCTATTTGCCTGCGAGTCCATTCTCTACTATTAACATCTTTTCTAATATGCATTATACACCTCCGTTTGTTTTCATCTGTGCTATTCGATTTGTGCTCCAAGGACTTTGGGATTCAATAGATGCTCACAAGCATCGCAACCCGGAGGGCTTCTTACGCCCCTGCCACCTTGTTTAATCAGATGAGTATAAAACATAGTTGACTCAACATTATCCTGTCTTCCAGTAAATCATGAAATGTCCGTAAGCCAATTCCGGATTCAATAGATGAGATTGCAAGAGAAGAATGCCTGAAAGAATACTAGCTGCAGGCTTGCACCTGCTTAACAGCTATTCTGGATAACCGTATCGAAATGTATCCTGGTTATTCCAGCTCGGGGATCAGTTGAAATCGATCGCAGGAAACTCGAAAGGCCAGCCTTTTAAAGTATTTCGATTTTGACGTCGGTAGATTAAACCCGTATGAGAAGTATCTGGCAAGATAAAAATAATTAACCATATAACCAAGTAAAATATTAGGATCATGGCGAGAACATCCCGCAGGCCAGACCGCCTGCGGGATCCGATTGTCTCGATGCCAGCCGGCAGAAGGCAGCGCGGGGCAGGGCGAACCAATTATTCACTCAGATCAGACCAATCACAAATCAAGCACCGACATGTCTCTCTCAAAATCGTAGAATGTCTTGCGCATCAAATCCGATAGCATCAGCTTATAGGTGATGAAGGATTCGAGCCTGGAGATATAGGCGGTATTGAGGCGCTCCCTCTCCAGGGCCATTGCCTGGCTGTCGATGTCTCCTCCGGCGTAGCGGTCCCTCGAGATCTCAAAGCTTTTTTCTGCCACCAGTA
>SLGC01000460.1 GCA_007123885.1 Bacteroidales bacterium
ATTGTCATGTCCATGGTAATACCCTGTTTGGTTAATATTTGCAAAGATATAGTTTAATTACCGGAAAATTGGTGACGGAAATTTTTACTTTTAAACCCATAATTTACTGTTCTTCCAGGCGAAAATTCTATTTTTGTCAACTGATAATTTTAAAGCAGATAAAAATGGAATGCAGGATAGAAAAAAACAAGAGTATATGTAACTGTACATATCCATGCAGCCGTAAAGGCATGTGCTGTGAATGCCCGGGGACAGGTTCTTGATATGACATTCAGATCGTGGATAAATGGTAATATCCCGGCGGGGCACTGCCCGGCTGACCATCAATTTCTTTTATCCGGAAAATCAGGTATAGGAGGTACCCACTGCTCCCATTCATTTATTTCCTGCATGATCACTTCGAGTGCCTTATTAAGCTGATCATCTATTCCCCTGTATTCCCTGGACGGGTCATTATCTATCAATATATCGGGAACCACTCCTTCTCCTTCAATTATAAATCCGCTTCCATCTGCAGCAAAGGGAGCGTATGAGGGAGTGATGATCGATCCGCCGTCAATAACAGGGATTGCCCCGCTGTAACCTACCACGCCTCCCCAACTTCTGGTACCAATAAGTCTGCCAAGGTTGTTCTGCTTGAAACGGTAAGGGAACAGATCGCCGTCAGAGGCCGAATACCTGTCCATCAGCGTTACCTTTGGTCCCACATGGGTGCCGACCGGATTTACCGATCCTTCGGTCTGGTTGGTATGCATTGTTGCATAGGTCATTGTGCGCTGCAACCGTTCTATTATCATGGGAGATACGTTGCCTCCGCCGTTTCCCCTGACATCAATAATCAGTCCCCGTTTTTGCAACTGTGGATAGTACAATCTCGCCCACTGGTTGAGCCCCGGAACTCCCATATCGGGAATATGAATATAACCCACCTGTCCGCCGCTGGCCTGATCCACCTTAGCTATATTGTTCTGAACCCAGTTATAGTAATACAGTTGTGATTCATCTGCGATGGGAGAGACAATAACCATGCGGCTGCCGCTTTCTTCAGCTGTATCGTTGATGGTCAGCTCCACCAGATTACCTGCTGTATGCACAAGCAGCTCATAGATATTATCAACTTCGGTTACAGACCTTCCGTTTACAGCAAGAATATAATCACCCTCATTTATGTTCAGTCCGATGGCAGTCAGAGGCGAGCGCAGTCCGCTGTCCCAGTTTGCCCCTTTGAGTATCCTGTCAATCCTTACATATCCCGACTCGTGAGGACTCAATTCTGCTCCCAGAAGTCCGGTATCTATGCGCCTCGGCATGGGTCTTTCACCATTCTGTGCATAGGCATGGCTGACATTCAGCTCTGCTATCAGTTCACCTATAACGTAGGTGAGATCGGTACGGTGTCTGACATGGGGAACAAGCACATTGTACTTGTCATATTTTGCCTGCCAGTCCACTCCATGCATATTGGGAGCATAAAAGAAATCCCTCATCTGCCTCCAGCTTTCATCAAAGATCTGCTGCCATTCCCTTGAATAGTCCACCCAGGCCAGCATGCCCGAAAGATCAACCGGTTCATCAAGCACCACCTGGGCCGTTGGCAGATCGATCACATGATAGTTACTGCGGCTGCGAACCAGCATCTTACGGTTATTTGATGAAATGGTCCAGGAAATATCCTGTCCTATCTCGGTTTCCTTCTTTGTTTTCAGATCATACATCTTAGTGCTGGTTGATGCTGACCCCGAAGATCGTTCATTATAATATATGCGGTCCCCAACTGCCGTAACATTAAAATAATTTGATGGCCTGACCGGCAGTGAAATTATCCTGTTGCCGATGCCTTCGGTATCAACACGGATATTTGTGACCGGGGTTGTACCGTCACTGACAGGCTCGACTGCGGAAACTCCGCCGACAATATCATCGCGGTGACCGAAAGGATCGGGGGTTTCAGATGACAGTGTGGTTAAATAGATCCTGGCCATATCATTATAAATATGGTTCCATTCCGTCTGGCTGTAAACGGGGTTGAAGTCCCTTCCGGACACAAATAACAGGTATTTGCCATCTGAGCTGAAAGTGGGTCTGCCCGAGTTATACCATCCCTCTGTCACATCCCACGAACCACCTGTCTGAACTTCATAAAGACAGATAACATCCATACCTGTTTCAGGCCTTGTATAACTTATCCAGCGGCTGTCGGGCGACCAGCTGTAATCGGATATGGGACGTACGCCCGAATAGGCGACTTCTGTAATTTCCCCCGTATTTGCATCAACAATTCTCAGCCTGTTCTTCTTGTCATGGTACAGGATCTTTCTGCCATCGGGCGACCACTGGAGATCGAATAAATAGGTGTCGCCGTCACTTGTAAGCTGAACAGGAGGCTGTGAACCATCATGTCTTTGCTTGTATATTTCGAATTCACCCGGTTCATCGGAGATCCAGGCTATAAATTCCCCGTCGGGCGACCACCGGGCATTTCTTGCATGCACCCCGGGATCCCTGATCAGGTTCCTGGTTATTCCGTTTTCAGCGGGGAGATTAAATATCTCACCTCTTGCCGAAAGCACCAGTCTCTCGCCATTGGGCGACATATCAGCAGAACGGACCTGTCCCGACACATCCTTCCATTGGGCACGGGCATCAGGGAAATCGCCGGTCAATTTAACGGGAACCCTTTCGTATTCCCTGGACCGGATATTGAATCTATAAATATACCCTCCATTTTCAAATACTATGTAATCCCTGCCAAGTGAAGGAAATTTGATATCATATTCCGTGAAGTTCGTCACTTTTGTGGTTTGCTCTGTTACTGTATTGTAAACATAAAGATTCATTGTGCGGTCACGGTCGGAAATAAAGAATATCTCATCCCTGATCCACATGGGTATTATGTCCTGGGAACTGCTTTTTGTGATGTTGGTATTTGCCTGTGATATCCTGTCAAAAACCCAGACATCGTCAGCCATTCCGCCCTGGTAGTATTTCCAGGTCCGGAATTCCCGGAATACCCTGTTATAGGCCATTTTCTGGCCGTCAAGCGAGTATGAAAGGAATCCGCCTTCCGATAAAGGGATCTGAACCGGAAGTCCCCCGTCAACCGGCACATTGAACAAATGACCCTTGAATGCATTAAAGGATCTTTTCCGGGAGCGGTATGTGACATTTTTTCCATCGGGAGTCCATCCCATGACTATATTGTTGGGTCCCATACGGTCACCAAGGTCATCCCTGCCAAGTGTTGCGGTATAGGTTAGCCGTCGGGGTTCACCGCCCGAGGCAGGCATAACAAAAACTTCGGTATTTCCGTCATATTGCCCGGTAAATGCAATATGTCTTCCATCGGGAGAAAACCTGGGAAACATTTCATAGCCATCGTGGCTGGTCAGCTTCCTTGCCGTACCGCCCGAACTGTCTACTGTATAGAGGCTGCCTGCATAGCTGAATACCAGCTGATCGCCGTGTATGGCGGGAAATCTCAACAAACGTGCTTCTTCCTGTGCATCAAGATCTACAAAAAGGAACAACAGCATCAGGATAATAGTAATTCTCTTAACCATAGTTAGTTTAATAGTGTTTTTATTTGGATTGTTTTTTGAAACTGCGTAAATTTAATAAAATTGCCCGCATCTTATCAAGGATATAAAACATTTATCCTTTTTCAGGCAGGCTATTTAATAAACAAATTTTGCTGTTATTTATTTTATCTGCCGGTCAGGATATCGCGGAAGCGATTTAACGGTCAGAGATATCAAGTAATGAAAACCGGTAAACCTTCCCGTTATTTTTTTGTTAATATTTCCAAATCTTTTTCTAATATGGCGGGGGTATATTAAATTTACGGGTCAAACTTCCTTTTGCTGGTGTAGATTGATTTTTTTTGTGTGAATTTATTTTCAATGAACCTTGTCATCCGTTTTTCGGGGATTATAATTTTTGTGCTGGTGTTGTTCGGTAATCACTGCCCTGTCAGGGGGGTCCCCGCTAATACTGCAGCCGATACTATCCATTTTACCGCACGAGCGGAAAAATGGGTTGATTCGGTGTTTTATTCCCTGACACCCATCCAGAGAATTGCACAGCTCATAATGGTTAAAGCCTGGTCAGATGGCAGAACCGGTGATGATGATATTGTTGATATTATAAAAAATCATAATATAGGAGGTATAGCCTTCCAGGAAGGCGGACCGGTCAGACAGGCGGTGATGACCAGCAGGTTTCAGGCTGCTGCAAGAACTCCGCTTATGATTGCAATGGATGCCAAATGGGGCCTCGGAACCAGGATTGACAGCACCATTACCTATCCCAGGCATCTGACGATCGGCGCTGTCACCGATAACCGTCTGATCTACGATATGGGTGCAGATCTGGCCCGGCAGATGAACCGCCTTGGTGTACATATAAACCTCTGCCCGGTAATAAAATCGGGAACCGGTACCCAAAGACATGTTGGTGAAAATCATTCTTTCGGACAAGATAAGCCTGCCTTTATTGAAAAAGCGGTCAGTTTTATGAGGGGCATGCAGGACAATGGAGTACTTGCTGTAACCTCTTTATCCCTTTCGGGATACAGAGCTTTACCGGAGGGTCTTCATAGTCTTGTAAATGAAGGTATCGGCGGAGTTTTAACAAGCTGGCCTGATCATCAATCAGTTACTTATGCAGGTGTTTATCCTGTGCTTCCCGATCTGAAAGAATGGCTCAGGGAAGAACAGGGCTTCCGTGGCCTTACATTCAGCGGCGACCTGGGGGGGAAAGACGGGTTTTCCTCCGGGCAACCCGCCGTACAGGCGCTGCTTGCAGGAAATGATATCCTGCTTTTCCCTGATGATATTGAAAAAACGCTGATTGCCATGGAAACTGCACTGGAGCATGGAATTTTATGTCAGGATATAATCGATGAGCGGATCAGGAGGGTGTTGAGGGCCAAATACCTGTTGGGACTCAATAGGCCTCCCGTGGTCAGGATCCCTGATCTGTATGGTGACCTTAACAGTCCTGCTTCACAAATCATTCTCCGGAACCTGACTTCAGCTTCCATTAGCCTGCTGGAAAACCATGATGATCTGTTACCCCTTCAAAATCTCGACATCCTGAATATAGCCACTGTTTCTGTGACAAATGGCGATTATACGCCCTTTCAGAAGATGCTGGAGCTTTATTCTCCAATGAAACATTTTACAGTAAGCAAATACTCTTCCCTGGAAACTTTCGGCAGGCTGATATCAGAGCTTGATAAATACAATCTTGTAATTGTCAGCATAAACGATTCTGACATCAGGCGGTCAAGACAATATGGCATTTCTCCTCAGACATCCTGGTTTATCAGGCAACTGGCTCCCAGGAATAATGTTGTCCTGACGGTTTTCACCTCTCCCTGGGGTCTTTCATTTTTTGACGATCTTTCCGGTATAGAAGCGCTGGTTATGGCATATGAAGACTCCCATCTCGCCCAGGAATATGCAGCCCAGCTTGTTTTCGGCGCCATTCCGGCCAGGGGGAGGCTGCCTGTCAGTCCCATTGCCCGATATCCTGCCGGTAGCGGTTATGATACCCGGGAACTTAAAAGGCTCCGGTACACCATACCTGAAAAAGCCGGACTGGATTCAAGAAAACTCGCCGGGATTGATAAAATGGTTAATGAGGTAATTGAACAAAAAGCTGCTCCCGGCGCCCAGGTACTGGTGGCGCGGAGGGGAATGGTGGTATATCACAAATCTTTCGGGCATCATACATACAATGCCGAAAGGTCTGTTACATTGAATGATCTTTATGATCTGGCCTCGATCACAAAAATAGCTGCCTCTGTTCCTGCCATAATGAGGCTTACCGAAGAGAGATCGGTAGATCTTTACAAGCCTCTTGGTTATTACCTGCCGCGACTTCAGGAGACAAATAAGGGCGGCCTGATCATAAAGGATGTTCTCACCCATCAGGCCCGGTTGCAGTCATGGATACC
Organism: Bacteroidales bacterium; assembly: GCA_007123885.1. Taxonomy (GTDB): domain Bacteria; phylum Bacteroidota; class Bacteroidia; order Bacteroidales; family PUMT01; genus PXAP01. Next base: position 5,960 of record SLGC01000460.1, read on the forward strand.
TTTTTATTATGATGTTTTCAGGAGCCTGATTCCTGATGAGGAGCTCTTTTCAAGGCGGATTTCTGCCAGATACCCATATATGCTGGGCGACAATATGTTTATGAACAGGCATTATACCTATGCAAACGGGTTGTTCAGTGATGAGCCCAATGATGTTTTTTCCCGTCAGGTTGCGGGCAGGATGTATATGAACAATTCTTTTGCAGATTCAATTTACAAACGGATTGATATTTCGCCACTGAGGCCCTTTGGCCGGTATTTTTACAGTGATCTGGGTTATTATTACCTCAAGGATATTATTGAAAGTACAAGTGCATCCACGCTTGATATTCTAACCAGGGATTTCCTGTACCGGCCTCTCGGCGCAGGCAGGCTAACATATCTACCACTGCGAGAGTTTACTCCTGAAGAAATAGTTCCCACTGAGAACGATATGATCTTCCGCCGGCAGCTGGTTCATGGTTATGTACACGATCACGGAGCAGCAATGATAGGTGGAGTTGGAGGACACGCAGGGCTCTTCTCCAATGCCAATGATCTTGCAAAATTGATGCAGCTTTTCCTTCAGGAAGGAGAATATGGAGGTACACGATTTTTCCGGCCTGAAACCATCAGGGAATTTACGTCAGCTCCATACAGCCATAATGGGAACCGCAGGGGCATAGGTTTTGACAGACCCGAAAGAAATTCATCGCCAAGTCCCGCTGCCCGGTCTGCCTCCCCGGCAAGCTTTGGTCACAGTGGTTTCACCGGAACAATTGCCTGGGTTGATCCGGAGGAGGAGCTGGTATACATTTTCCTTTCAAACCGCGTTCATCCCGACCAGTTCAACACCAGGCTCCTTCAAATGAATGCCCGCACAAAAATCCATCAGGTAATCTATGATGCAATTATCGACTGACCTTTTTTCAAACACCCGGTCTGATATGACTGTTACCGGTAAATCCTGATTAATCAGACTGTTTCACCTGGAAGGCATCCCGGTGATTCTTTGTCAATGAACCTGTTTGTTTCATCCTGTTATTGACCACTCTGCAGTTATACTGCTGGATAATGCTTTTTAGCTTGCTTTGATAATAATACAGGTTGGCGTAACCGGTATTTTCCAGGTAATTGTTCATGAATTTCCTGTCATTTATGAAATTATACATTGCTACAGACCGCTCTCCGTCGAAAAACAGGACACGGTCATTTTCCATAAGCTTGTACAAACCATTAAGATAATTCACAACATACCCCGGTTCCCCTGCTGAAAAAACGGAACTGCCGAACGAGATGAAGCGGGTTCCCACGTTAAGATAATCAAGTACCGAAGGCATAATATCGATATGCTGGGTAAGGCGGTAGTTTTTCCCCTTGAGCTCATTATCATCCGGGTGATAATAAAGAACCGGGACACGGTAATCATCAACCACGTTCTGGTAATATGGATTATAAGACTTTGCGGTATGATCGGCTGTGATGACAAATAAGGTATTCCGGAACCATGGCATGCTGCTTATGGTTTTAAAGAACTTTTCAAGGGAAAAATCCGCATAGGATATTGTTTTGTGTACAGGCTGATCGCCATGGGAAAATCTTCCCCTGTGCTTTTCAGGGATTATATAGGGATGGTGTGAAGAAAGTGAAAAGAAACAGGAAAAGAAGGGCTGGGGGAATGAATTCAGTTTCATGGCAAAATACTGGAAGAATTCCTCGTCCGGTATTCCCCAGTAGCCATCGTAATATTTATCATTACCGAATTCAGTCTTCCCGTAATAATTATCTATTCCGGCAAGCCTTGCAAAGTCGTCAAATCCCATTGTTCCGTTTATACCACCATGAAAAAAGGATGTATGGTATCCAAGCCCTCTCAACTCATCCGGGAGTGAATTGATATTATTGGAGGAATATGGTGAACTAATAAAAGGAGTTTCCGATAGAGCCGGTATGGAAGCCATAATGGCAGGCAGGGCTTCAAGGGATTTTCTTGCATTCGCGTATGCATTCGGAAACAATAATGATTGTTGCATCAGTGTATCCAGAAAGGGCATATATCCTTTGGAGCCATTCAGGTAACCGGAAAATTCGCTTGAAAAGCTTTCCATGATAATAATTACCACATTATATTCTTTCCTTTCGCCCGTTCCACCTGTTTCGTGAACCGGTAAAAAAAGAGATTCCGCTTTTTCCATCGGGAAATAATCAGGCACTTTCAATCGCTGCTTGTTGAACGACTTCATAATGGTGAAAGGAGTATTCAGAATGAGAGGCATGTTTTGGGGAGAAACATAATGTGATGCAGTGATAACCCGTATGGGTTTTAGCCTGTAACCACGGCCAAGGCTGATAAGGAAGGCGGTAGCCAGCAATGCTGCAATCGAATGAATAATAATCCTGCCGGTACTGAAAGATACCCTTTCTGTTCTTTTGTATCCGTTACCAGGGTACAGTTTCCATGCAAGGTACATTAATAAGATCCATACCAGTAATATGTACCAGTAATCATAGATAAACCTTGGAATAAGATTTAAAAAATCATTGCCGGTTCCGGTATAATGGAAAATATCACTGGTTGTACGTTTGCCTGTGAACCTGAAATATTCCGCGTCGACTAAACTGAAAGCGAGCAGTATTCCGTTGATCAGAAAGAACAAGAATTTCAATGTTTTCCCGTACATCCTGTTTTCCGTTAATTTGCCGGGGATCAAATGCATAAGGATGACAAGGATATTAATGTAGATGATCGCTGAAAGATCAAACTGGATTCCATAGAAAAAGCTCTTGATCACCTCATCAGGCCAGGCAGAAGCAAAATACCGGATATTATGAATATAAAAATAGAATCTTCCCAGGGAGAACAATCCCAGGAGAAGAAGAAGGCGCTTGCAAAGCAAAAGTAATTGATGAGTGAAAAAGTGCATTG
>SLGC01000067.1 GCA_007123885.1 Bacteroidales bacterium
CTATATGACCTCCAAACCTGAAATTATTTATCTGTTTGGAACTGAGCAGAACTCCTTTGGTCTGAAGCCCGGAGGACCAGATTACATTAGTCCGGAGGGCTTCGGAGGGTTCGGCCCTGTCGACAGGAATGGAAGACATCCTGAACAGGGCAAGATCCGTACCGGGGATCAACTCAGAAACTTTATAGGCATCCATTAATGTGCTCATCAGGCTCTGGGTGTCACGGGTAATTCCATAGGGAAGCACATTCTGCAATCCGTCGATGATATCGATTTCCAGTTTTGCGGCCGACCGGTTTTCCAGTGTACTTTTGCGAACCCAGCCCAGGCGGTCGCTGCTCATCCAGCAATAGTTAAAGCTGATTTCCAGGTCATTGTTTATTTCCTGAAAGATGATCTTATTGCCTGCCCTGGTTTTGTACAAATTCCTGGAAATATCATATAACCCCCTGTAATAATCCGAAAAGGGTTCCCATACGATCATTTTATCCCCCTTCAGTACCCTCAGTATTGTTTTCGGCCCGGTCAGTTCCGACGATTCGCTGATCTTATCATCAGTAAAATATGGAAAAAGGGCATTGTTGAAATTCTTCCTTCCGGCAGTGAGGCTCCCCACACTTGAAATAAACATCCACAAATCACAGCTGCTTGTGATTGTCATAAGAAACGGGGCCATGCAATCATAGTTCTCGATACAATAGACCGGTTCGCCATCAAATGCGGTTAAATACCCCTTAATCTCCTTTTGAATAGCTTTTAACTGCTGTGATGCGATGTATGATTGTTTACGGCTTTTCATCTTAACTCGTGTCCGCCTGTCAGGGAATCAGGAACGGGATATTAATAGTTCCCGTGTTCGAATCATCATCCGAGACATAAATAAACAACCGGTATGCACCCTTCTGACCCGGAGATCTGAAAACAACCTCGTCCGGCGTTGCCGACACTATTAGTCCGCCGATTGTTTCCGGCCTTTGCTCAAAATCACCTCCATCGCTTAATTCTTCGGGCTCAGAAAGTATCTCGGCCCTTGCAGAGATGTTCCCGTTCCCTGAATATTCAACCCCGACAATTGCCGAATACAAAGCAGCCTTTTCAAGTTCAACATTGTCAAATCTTCCTCCCTTATCCTGTATCTGTGCATCCACTATTCTGGGGGCCATCTGTTCCGGCCATTTTCCGGTCCACAGATACTCCATGACATTAACAGCCTCTGTTCTTTCTCCGTTCTCTGTAAACAGGCCATACCAGGTCGGGGTCCGTTCCTGCTTCTGGCCCCAGAGAAAAACATAGGATCCCAGGCAATTCACCGGGTCGGAGAGGATCGCCTTCTCATATCGGGTCCTTATGGCATCAGCCTTTTCAGCAGAAGATTGTTCAACAGGCGATCCCCAGTCAGTTTCCGGCATCTCCCAGTGACCGGTTGCACCCCATTCGGTCACCAGGTACGGCCCGTCATATCCGGCCTCCGCCAGTCGTTGCCCCAGGTTAATAATATCTCCATACATTTGAACCGAGATAAAGTCGAGGTAGGGACAATTATCGCTGATATACTCAACCTCTTTCCGCCCTATGCCGGCAAGCATGGTAGTAACCACACTGTTTCCATCGACTTCCCTGATCATCTTTGCTATGTCATTAACAGCATCCCATACCCGCATATTGGAATAGCCGTGATTCAGTTCATTTCCTATTCCCCATCCCAGCAGTGCCGGATGGTCTTTAAGTTCAATGACATCTTTCTTTATCTCTTCCAGTTGCCTTGCCACCGCTGCTTCATCGTTATAATCAAATCCGTGCCTCTCTCTGGCAACATCCAATCCCATCATAACCATAAGTCCGTTTTCCCAGGCCTGGTCGAGAACCTCCCGTCCGGTACTTACTCCGTTATCTACGCGCCAGGTACGGATTGAATTTCCTCCGTGCTCTGCTACCAGGCCGCACGGCCCGAACTCACATCCGGCACCCTTTACATAAAACTCTTCACCGTTGACAAACAAACGGTACCTGCCTTCGGTCTTTCTCAATTCAACACGGGACGGGCCATAGTTCAAAGGATCTTCCTTCGTGCTCCCTTTGGAACTACATGATATCACAAGTAATGATATGATTATTAAACGGATCAGTAGTATTGGCTTCATAATAATTATTCCTTAATAAGTTCATATTCAAGTTCTTCCAGAGACCGGCCTTTTGTTTCAGGAACAAATCGCCATACAAACAGCAGGGTAAGCAGCCCGAAAAATGAATAGATGAAATATGTTGTGCCCGAACCCATATATTCGAGCTGTGCGGGGAATAGAGTAGCTACCGAGAAACTGACAATTGAGTTCCAGAACCCCACAATTGATATTGCAAGGTCGCGCAACTTATTCGGGAAAATTTCCGAGAGTAATGCCCACATTACCGGTCCCATTGAGATTGCAAAGGAGGCCACGAACATTATAAGACCGATCAGCACCCACAGGGGGTTTACACTGATAGAGTGCTTCAGGATTATCTCTTTAAAACTGTTGTAGGTGTCCGGGCCCACTGTCTGTCTTACCAGGCTGAAGAATGTTACCTCATTCCCAAAGGCATTATCCTTAAGCTGGTTCAGCTTCATAATATTTTCAATGTGATGCCTTTCAATATCCATTTGCCCGATTTCCCCCATTAATCCGTCCATGGTATTCAGGTCGATAGTGTAACGGGCGCTTTCAAAGGAAAAACCCACTATGGCAAGTGAAATACAGATGCCGGCAGCACCGGTATAAAGAAGAGGTTTGCGTCCCAGACTGTCGATCAGGAACATTGCCACAACAGTCATGATCACATTGGTAACACCAAGAATGGCAGCCTGCATAAATGCAGCATCCTTGCCTCCTCCTGCCATTTCGAATATCATTGGCGCATAGTAAAATATTGCATTGATGCCGGTTATCTGTTGAAAAAATGCTATCCCGAAACCGACTATCAAAACCGTTTTCATTCTTTTTGAAAAAACGTCGGCCCATCGGGGCCTGTCTTTTACCGTAGCTTCCCTGAGGCTGTTTTTGATCTCATTATGTTCAATAACAGATTGCTCCGCTCCGTGGATTGTCACAAGCACACGATGCGCCTCCTCCTGCAGTCCCTTTTGCATTAACCATCTCGGACTTCTGGGAACAAAAAATAAAAGGGCCCAAAAAAGCACAGCCGGAATTGCCTCTACCCCCAGCATAATTCTCCACTTAAGGTCAGGATCGGCAATTGTTTGCTGGAAATACAGATTTGAGAAATATGCAATTGAAATTCCCAGAACAATGTTTAACTGGTTAAAGGTTACCAGGGTACCCCTCAGATTGCGTGGAGCAATTTCTGCAATGTACATCGGGGCAATCAGGATTGCCATCCCTACGCCCATGCCCCCTATAATACGTGCGATGATAAAGCTGCCGACATTGAATGACAATGCACTTGATATCGCGCTTATTATGAAAAGTAAAGCAGTAAACATTAATATTTTACGGCGGCCAAAATGGTCGGCTAGCCTCCCTGCAACTATATTGCCAATAATTGCCCCCATAATCAGGGAACTTACGGAAAAACCTATGAGCATTGACCCTGTATCAAGTCCGAATGTTTCCCTGTAGAAGGGAGTTGCACCGGAAATAACGGCACTGTCGAATCCAAGAAGGAATCCACCGAGGGCAACAACCAGCGATATAAAAACGGTATAGAGTTTTCTGTTCATTATTTTATATTTATAACATCAGGGCGCAAGTATCTCATAGCAATCATGATAGCATGATTTACTCCCTTAATGATGCGTTGATGTTAAAGAATATGTTTCAGGATTTTATTTTTTATATCAACCTGTTGATCCTGATTTTTAAATAGCCTGATCAATAACCGTCGTTTTGGACCAAAACCCCAGCCGAAAGATCTATCTCTGTCTGGGGAATCGGTAAAAATCCCCTGGGAGCAGGATTAAATGTGACAGAAAATATTTCCTGGTCTCCCATGTAATTGGGACCCCTGACAGAATGGGTCAGTTCCTGGCTTGCGTATTCAAGTCCGCGTCTTATTACATCGTAATACCGGATCCCTTCCAGGGATAGTTCCAGTCGTCTTTCCCTGAAAATATTTTCCATGGTTGCCGGAACACCTGGCAAACCTACCCTTGCCCTGACCCGGTCCAGGTATTGCTGTGCGTTTGGACTTCCGAGTTCTGCTGCCATAAGCAGCACATCGGAGAAGCGGATCACCCGGTGATTGCATGTTCTGTTCAACTCGAATTGCCCTCCTGATCCCCAGTGTTCTGCATCAGAGCTGTACTTTTTGGAGAAATATCCGGTGTGCTGATAGCCTTTTACAAGATTGCCATCCAGTTCCTCCTCCATAAGGATGGTATACCCGAATCTGGGATCACCGGACAGATCCTGTGCAAGCTTGTGGCTAACCGGTGCAAAGCTCCAGCCCCTGTTCCAGTTCTGCGAACCGGTCACCCTTGGCCCCTGCATCTGGGCAGACAGGTTCCCGTTTCCTCCCCTGACGTAACCCCAGTCCCACCAGGGAGGCGTATCACCATAGGAGATCTCAAAAACCGATTCTATCCCGAATTCTCCTGCCAGCCGGAAATTAAGCCCGTAGTCGGTGAAAAGGTCGTGGCCACTGTTTTCGATCAGATCCTCAAGGTGATCCAAAACTACCGCCCGGTTTATTACTCTGCCATCGGCATCCGGTTCATTCCCGTACACACCGTTATAAAACAGGTAAACTCTTGCAAGTAAAGCCTTGGCCGCCCACCTTGTAATTCTCCCTGCTTCAGAAGGAATGACACTTTCGGGTAGATCAGGAATTGATTCTATAAGATCCAAAGCAATCTGGTTGTAGACTTCCCGGGGTGTATTTTGTTTTTGGCTATATTCAGAAGGTCCTTTAATAGTTGAAGTAAGCAGCGGAATGTTTTCAAAAAAACGAACCTGTTCAAAATTAAAGTAAGCCCTCAGAAATTTAGCCTCTGCTATGGTCCTTGATTTGAAACCGGCCGGTGCATCTATTTCACCAATAACCTCCAGAAACTGATTTGCCCTGTAGATGCCGATATAATTCTTTATCCATATTGAATGGACAATTGTGTTGGTTGTTGGAATATTGAAGGTATTCATCTCCTGCTGCTGCATCCCGTCGTTAGCGTCAGAGCCACCCGCATATGCATCATCCGAAAGTATATCGGAAACCGTTATAAACGGAGCCCATGCAACACCGGGGGTTGACTGGTAGGTAAGCACATCGTAAACGGCCACCAGGGCCTGCATGGCATGATCCTGTGTCTGATAGAAATTTGACGAAACTTCCTGATCAAGTGGATATAGCTCCAGGAAATCCTCGCAGCCCGTTAAAAGCAGTACGATAATGAATGCTTTTGCTGTATTCTTTAACTGTTTCTTCATAGTCGTGATTAATTAAAATGTCATGGTTGCGCCCAGCCGAAAAGTTCTGGCCTGGGGATAAATTCCCCTGTCGATACCGATATTAAAAGGGCTCATGGCTCCTATCTCCGGGTCAGCACCGGTGTACCTGGTAAATGTCAACAGGTTTTCGGCTGAAACATAAAATCTCAAATTTGTTGATCCAATCCTGTTCTGGAACCGGTCGCCAAAAGTATAGCCAACCTGGATATTCTTTAACCTTAAGAAGGAACCATCCTCGATGTAGAGATCTGAAATACGGTAGTTGTTATTTACATCTATCCATGTGTATCTCGGAATGCTGTTGGAAGTACCCTCACCTGTCCACCGCTCCAGAATGACAGCCGACCGGTTTGTAAACCTGAGATCCTGCCTGTGTGCCCCGTTAAACACATCATTGCCATAGCTTCCGACAAAATACATTGAGACATCCAGTTGTCTGAATCCCAACGAACCGTTCATCCCAAAAGTCACCGGGGGAGTTGGGTTTCCGATCATGGTCCTGTCATTCTCATTTATGACCCCATCGCCGTTAACATCCACAAACCGGACATCGCCGGGCTTTGCCCTGGGCTGAAGCATCCTTCCGGCAGGACCGATATGCTGATAGACTTCTTCCATATTCTGAAATATGCCATCTGTTTTATATCCCCAGAAATGGGCGATCGGCAGACCTATTTCAGTCCGCGTCACCATCCCGGCAACGGCCCAGGTTGCCCCGGGCAACACCTCTTCTTCATTGCCGATCTTTGTCATCCTGTTCTGGTTATAAGCTCCGTTAATGCCTACCGAGTAACGTAAATTGTTTGTTACGTGCCGCCAGTCAATCGACAGCTCAACACCCCTGTTTTGTACACTTCCTACATTTGCGAACGGTGGACTGTTGCCAACGTGGGCGGGAATTGGTATTATTTCAAGCAGGCCGCCCGTGGTTTTGACGTAATAATCAATTGATGCCACAAGGCGGTTGTTGAAAGCTCCTGCATCGAGGGCAACATTAAATTGCTCGGATTCCTCCCAGTGAATATCGGCATTCTCGATGTAGGCAGGAGATGCACCAAACATCCTGCCCCCGCCAAAGATATATCCCCTGCTTTTATCCATTACAGACACGAACTGGTAATTGCCTATTTCCTGGTTACCATTGATACCCCAGGAGGCCCTTAACTTTAGAAAATTCACCGGTCCGAGCTCGGGTATAAAATCTTCATCGCTTAGAACCCAGGCAACACCTAATGAGGGAAAGATGCCAAATCTTGTGTTGGGCCCGAACTTGGATGAACCATCCCTTCTGATAATTCCGGTAAAGGAGTATTTACCCATGTAGTCGTAAGTCACACGTCCAAAGGCTGATAACAGAGCCGAATGGGAAGCGCCTCCAAAGGCAGTCCAAAGAGTATCGGTTGCCATATTAAGATACACATGGTTTGGGTCATTAATCGGGACATCAGCGTTAAATCCGGACAGGTCTTCAAAATTAAACTTGCTGGCTGTCGTTCCTGCGAGGACTGAGAAATTATGGTCTCCAATTTCCCTTGAATAGTTAAGCGTATTTTCAAATTGCCAGGTATGGTACCTGCCTATGTTTTTGGAGACAGATGTTTTATCGACATTAAGCTGGGCCCCGTTAAGATAGAATAAAGGCTGGTGGGAATCATTGACCAGGTATGCAAGGTCAATTCCAAGAGTGGAATTGAGTCTTAAACCTTCAATGATCTCGAGTTCACCGAATATATTTCCGACAATTTTATCTGAACGATTTCTCCCGGTCTGGATCTCAAGTAAGGCCAGAGGATTTACAATCTCTGCACCAACATGGTTCGATATCCCGTACACCTGTCCCTCGCTGTTTCTGACTACGGGTTCGGTAGAATAGGGAAAAGTATTGAGAATTTGCTCATCCTCCTGGTAAAGTGGTGTAAGGGGATCCAGGTTAAGAGCGCTGCTGTATGCGCTGTTAAATGACTGGTTGCTGGCAATACCCCGCTGCCTGATATGTGAATATGCAATATTACTCCCGAAACGGAAATTGCTGTTAACCTGGTGGCGGGTGTTAAGCCTGCCGGAAATCCGGTCGAATTGCGACCTGTCTCCGCCAATAATCCCCTGCTGGGTAAAGTATGAGATTGAAGAGGCATAAGTGGATGTTTCAGTGCCGCCTGAAACGGATAATTCATGGCTGGCGATTGGTACATTTTCCTGGAAAAGGTGATCCTGCCAGTTTGTGTTATGTGCCGGTACCTCCATCAGATCAAATGGTTCCGACAATCCGGCATTTCTTGCCCCTTCGTTCATAAGCATACGGTATTGTTCGGCATCCAGCATGTCAATTGTTCTTGCAGCATTCTGGATCCCCTGGTATCCTGAGTAAGTGACATTCATAACACCGGGGCTTCCTCCCTTTGTAGTGATCAATACTACGCCATTGGCAGCCCTTGCTCCGTAGATTGCAGCAGAGGCAGCGTCTTTCAGAACATCGATCGATTCTATGTCACCCGGGTTCAGATAATCGATGCTTTGGACGGCCATCCCGTCCACTATATAGAGGGGCTCTGCATTTCCGGTGGTGCCGGCCCCCCTGATACGGACCGTCGGGGCTTCACCCGGTTGTCCCGACAGATGAGATACCTGGACACCGGCAGTTCTTCCCTGCATTGCCTGGTCTACCCGAAGAGTAGGTGTAGAGGTGATATCTTCAGCGTTTACCGTCGAAATGGACCCTGTTACGACCCTCTTCCTTTGGGTCCCGTAACCGATTACCACAACCTCATCCAGTTCAGTAAGCCGAACCTCCAGGTCTACTTCCAGGTAGGATAGGTTATCAACAGGAACAACAGCAATCTGGTATCCGACAAATGATATTTCAAGTGTAACGTCGGGGCCGGAAACCGTCAATGTGAAATTGCCATCGGGATCGGTTATGGTGCCGGTCAAAGTCCCCTGTTCCATAACAGTTGCCCCGGGGATCCCTTCTCCCGATTCCGCATCCCTGACAACACCCTCAACAGTGTGTTGCTGTGCGGACAGAATTCCCGGATACAATATAAATACAAAAACCAGGAATAGTCTGAAAAAATGTGCTTTCATAAGTAAATATTTACATTAAATCATTGGTCTTATGGATCTTACCATGACCTGTTTTCATTGTATTTTGTGAGGATATTGAAAATATCGTAATGGACGATTCATTTAATCATTCTTTTTAAATACGCGAATATAATCCACTTTCATTTGCTGGGGGAAAACCGTTGTTTCATCAGGGCTCCCCGGCCAGTTGCCCCCAACAGCGACGTTGAAAATAAAGAAAAACTTCTCGTGAAATTCGGTCATGTGCGCCGGGGTTATGCTGATCTCATGAAACTGTAAGTCATTGACAAGCCATTTAATTGAGGTTTCATCCCAGATAATGGA
>SLGC01000149.1 GCA_007123885.1 Bacteroidales bacterium
GTGATTACACCAATGCAATCCAGTTTATAAATGAAGCCCTTCTAAGAAGCTGTGAAATATTGACGGCTGCGAATATGTCTGCCAGCCTTCTCGAAGTGTTGACTGAAAGGAAAGGCCGGCGGGCTGTTGCTGAGGAAGTGGAAAATCTAAGGAATGCCTCCCTGGAATTTTACAGGGATTATAATCCTCCGACCGACAGGAGGGTTGTTGTTGCTATGCTTGAATTATTCCATGATGAGGTTGACAGCCGGTATCATCCTGAAATAATGAAGGAAATATACAAAAAATACCAGGACGATTTTCAACAGTATACTGACGATCTGTTCAGGGAATCAATATTCAGTTCATTTAAGGAATTCGAAAAGTTCCTGAAGAATCCTTCGCGCAGACGGCTTGAGAATGACCCTGCAATGGTTCTGGCAGCTTCAATTTCCATGAAGCTTGATGAACTGATTTCGGCATCAGAACCCTATGCAGGTTACCTTTCCAGGGGACAAAGGCTCTTTATAGCCGGACTAAAGGAGCAGTTTCCGGATAGTACCTTTTATCCTGATGCAAATTTTTCGATGCGCCTTAGCTACGGCACAGCCGGAGGCTACCATCCGCGTGATGGTGTCTGGTATTCCTACTTTACCACCATTGACGGCAAGATGGATAAGGAGGATCCTTCACACCATGAATTTGTTGTTCCCGAAAAACTGAAAGAATTATATGAAGACGGGTATTACGGGGATTATGATCTTAATGGCACACTGCCGGTCAATTTTATTACAAATAACGATATTACCGGGGGCAATTCGGGCAGTCCGGTCATTAATTCAAGAGGGGAACTTGTAGGCCTGGTATTCGATGGCAACTGGGAAGCAATGACCAGCGACATTGTATTTGAACCGGAATTACAGCGTGCAATAGCTGTTGATATAAGATATGTTTTGTTTATTATTGATAAATTTGCCGGAGCGAAACACCTTATTGACGAAATGACAATAAAAAATTAAAGTAACGTCATACGGGGTCACCCCGGCGTATTTATTTATGGGAATACCTCCAGCAATAACTATTTATACCGATGGTGCCGCACTTGGCAATCCCGGACCGGGAGGATACGGCATAGTGCTGATCTCCGGCAGGCACCGCAAAGAGATCTCACAGGGATACCGCCTCACCACGAACAACAGAATGGAATTGCTTGCGGTTATCGTGGCCCTGGAAATGCTTAAGATAACCGGAAGCCGGGTGACGGTTTATACGGATTCCAGGTATGTTGCAGATGCAGTTGAAAAGAAATGGCTTTTCGGGTGGGAAAAGAAAGGCTTCAAAAACAGGAAAAATCCTGATCTCTGGCAGCGTTTCCTGAAAGTATTCAGGAAGCATAAGGTAAACTTCGTATGGATCAGGGGTCATGCCAATATTCCTGAGAATGAACTATGTGATCAGCTGGCTGTACGGGCGGCAAAGTCTTCAAACCTCCTCGAGGATGAGGGATATCTTTCTGACCCCGGAACCGTCACCTGAAACATAAAGGTTCAATTTTGCACAGAAGAGTGCCATTAAAGCATGAACTGTTTTATCGACCGGGGTTATTTTTATAAGATCCGGATAACATGATTTTTATATTAGTGCCGTAAAGATCAGACTTCTAAAAAGAAGCACAAGCCTATGAAGTCCGAAGCCCATTAGTCTTTAGCTAACGGGTAGCTAACTAACATCCTCCAATATCCAAACTGTCCGCTTTCGGACAATGCATGTTTGATACCGTACAATCATGTACTGCCGGGCTATTAGTCCAAGTTTCAGTCAATCAGAGCTATAATACTTCTGGCACTTTAATTGAATTATAAGGGTGTTGCTACCTGTCTGTACACTTCGCAGCCAATTATATATATCAAATCTAAGGTCATGTTGAAAAATTACCTGAAGATAGCTTTACGAAACTTCATCAGGAACCGTAGCCTTTCGCTTTTGAACATAACCGGGCTGGCCATTGGAATGGCTGCCTCGATCCTTATCTTGCTTTGGGTTATCGATGAATGGAGCGTAGACATGTTCCATGAAAACCTGGACGAACTGTACAGGGTTTATGAAAAACAGGATTATGCCGGCCGTGATCCCCTGCTGGTTTATAATACCCCGGGCCCGCTTGCGCCTGCCCTGGCAGAAAATTTTCCCGAATTCAAAAATACTGCAAGGTTTTCGCCTGTATGGAGTCAACTGGTATTTCGCAAGCATGACAAGCTATTTCATGAAACCGAAGGATATTTTGCCGATCCCCAGACGCTTGACATGTTTACCTTTGAATTCATATCAGGCCGGCCGGAAAATGCACTTACCACTCCTGATGCCATTTTGCTTACCCGTGAAATGGCTGAAAAGTATTTTGGCGACACCGATCCCCTGGGCAAGGCCATTACCATAAACAATGAATATGAGTTTACTGTTACCGGGGTCCTTGACAAACCATTGAATTCCCATTTCAGGTATGATTTCATAATCACATTTGAAACAAATATCGGGAGGTTCCGGGGCCCCACAGGAGAATCATGGAACAGCAACTCCTTTTTTACCTATGTGCAGATCGACCCTGCAACAGATCATAAGGAAACCGAATCGAAAGTTACCGATTTTATACGGGATCATCAGGAGCAGACCGGTCTTTACCTGGAGCCACTTAAAAGGTCGCACCTTTTCAATATCTGGGACAGCGGGGCGATCCACAATATAAGGATTTTTACTATCGTCGCCCTCCTGATACTCCTTATAGCCTGCGTTAATTTCATGAACCTCTCCACCGCCAGGTCCACACGGCGGTCCAGGGAAGTCGGACTGAGAAAGGTGGCAGGCGGCACCCGTTCACAGATAGCCGCCCAATTTTTAGGAGAATCGGTCCTGTTTTCGCTTTTTGCCCTGATGATATCGCTTGTCCTGGTTGAGATACTGGTTCCGGGATTCAACCAGCTCACCGGGAAGGAACTGTCGATTAACATCCTTTCCCCTTCTATCTTCACCGGACTGCTTATTATTGCGGTTTTCACGGGAATAATTTCAGGCAGCTATCCCGCCCTTTTTCTTTCCTCTTTTAAACCGGTCAATGTTCTCAAAGGGAACCAGGCATCAGGGTCAAAGAGCTTCAGAAGAGCCCTGGTGGTATTCCAGTTTGCCCTTTCAGTATCCTTGATAATCAGCACACTTACCATAGGCCGGCAAATGAATTACATAAGGGACAAGCACCTTGGCTTCCAAAAGGAAGATATCGTCACCCTGCACACTTCAGCAAATACTGCAGGTAATATGAGCCTGCTCATGAGAGAGCTTGAGACCGTCCCCGGAGTCCGGATGATATCGGCTTCAAATAATTACCCGTCCCGGATCGGGAATTCCACATACGGGATCGACTGGGAAGGCAAGGATCCCGATGATCGTGTACTTTTCAATTTTCTTCACACCGATTTTGGATTTATAGAGACTTTCGGGATGAAGATGCATTCAGGTCGTTCCTTTTCAAGGGAGCTTTCATCTGACTCAACGGCCTATATCATTAATGAGGAAGCGGCAAGGTTTATTGGCGGCGAAGTTATAGGAAAGCCATTCAATATGTGGGGAACAGATGGTGAAATAATAGGGGTTGTAAAGGATTTCCATTTCCAGAGTCTCCGGCAGAAGATAGCCCCCCTTGTAATCCGGATCAATCCAACGCTGGCACACCTCGTGCACGTGCATCTGTATCCCGGTAATATACTCCCGACTATGGCCGGGATAGAGGAGGTATGGAAAAGGGTATGCCCGGATGAGCCTGTTCACTACCAGTTTTTCGATCAGCAGTTTGACTCAGTTTACCGGGCTGAACAGCGTGTCAGCCGCCTTTTCATCTGGTTCTCTGCCCTTGCGCTGGCGATATCCTGCCTTGGGCTGTTCGGGCTTGCTTCATATATGGCGGAGCAGAAAACCCGGGAAATTGGAGTAAGGAAAGTATTCGGTGCGGATGTCGCCCATATTCTTATCCTGATGGTGAAAGAGTTTTTCAAATGGGTGCTGGTGGCAATCCTTATCGGAATGCCGGTGGCATGGTATTTCATGGAAAGCTGGCTGGATAACTTCGCCTACAGGGCGGGTCAGGGGTTTTATCCCTATTTCCTTGCATCGGTTGCAGCCATGGGAATTATGCTTCTCACCGTATCTTACCAGGCCCTGCGTGCCGCACTGTCAAATCCCGCCATTTCGCTCCGTCATGAGTAATAATGCCCGGGCAAATGGCAACTCCTTTCTGCAGGGCCGCTGGAAATTTATTCGTTCTGTTCAGGATGCAAGGTGCCCAACATTCAGCCCACATGCAGCAATGATAATTTTATGTTCACTTTGGTGAGCTGCCACGGGATCCGGTAAAATGACTTGAAAACCTCCGGGATTTGCAAATGAAACGATAGCCCGGTTGATTGTAACCTTCAGCCCCTTTATGCGTCATATTCCTGAACGTTATCTGTTTCCATGGGTTCAATTAATAATTTCCGCCATGTTAAAGAATTATTTTCTTACAGCACTGAGAAACATCCTGAAAAACCGGGTGTTTTCGGTAATCAATATTGCCGGACTTGCCATCGGAATGGCCTGCAGCATCCTGATCCTCATGTGGGTCATTCATGAGGTCAGCTATGACCGGTTTCATCCTGATTATAAAATCCTTCAACGCCTGGCTTTCAGGATGGAATTTGACGGGACCTCGATGGAGGGACCTGTTGCCATGGCACCGCTCGCTGCCAGCTTAACAGCAACATTTCCGGATGTGGATGACGTGGTCAGGATCCTGAAAAGGGAAAAAGTAAATGTGGGATTCAGAAATGAGCACTTTATCGAACCCTCATTGCTGATAGCCGATTCATCATTCTTCACTGTTTTCGGTTTTGATCTTGAAACCGGGGATCCTGCAACTGTGCTCAGGGAACCCTTCAGCGTGGTCATAACAAGGGAAATGGCTGAAAAATACTTCGGAGACGAGAATCCTGTGGGAGAAATTATAAGGCTCTACAATTCCCATGATTATACCATTACGGGTGTGGCAGCAAATCCCCCTTCAAATTCTCATATAACTTTCAGGGCAGTATCCTCGTTCATGACACTTTATGAAACATCGCCCCCGGGGGCGATGGATGGGTGGCTTTCCCTTTCATATTATACCTATATAAAGTTTAACAGGAATTTTGATAAAAACCTTTTCTTCTCAAGGCTTAACGATTTGTTTGAAGAAAGATTTGGAGAGCAGGCCAGGGAATATGGCATTATCATGGATCCATTTCTTCAGCCGGTCTCAACAGTATATCTGAATTCAAAAACAAGATTTGAACTCTACCCGGCAGGTAGCAAGTCAAGTGTTTATATTTTTTCTGCCGTTGCGGTTTTTATCCTTTTTCTTGCATGTATCAATTTTATTAATCTTTCAACCGCCCGGGCCTCCCTGAGATCAAAAGAGGTAGGAGTAAGAAAAGTAATTGGCGCATCCCGCACCAACCTGGTGAAACAGTTCCTGGGGGAGTCGGCGACATTTACCCTTATGGCAATGTTGATAGCCATACCCCTTATCGAATTAAGCCTGCCTTACTTTAACAATATCGCAAATGTCAGGCTTGAATTTTTGAATGCCGGCAACTGGCGGATATTTGCCATTCTACCCGTTATGATCATAATCATCGGTCTGCTTGCCGGCAGTTATCCCGCATTTTTCCTTTCCCGGTTTAATCCCCTGAAAACGATCAAGGGAGAGGGGAGAATATCTTCATACCGCTCATGGATAAGAAGCGGACTCACTGTTTTCCAGATGGTCATCTCGGTCACTCTGATGATCTGCACAATGTTTGTCTGGAAGCAGCTGAATTATGTTAACTCCAGGGACCTCGGATTTGACAGGCAGGACAAGATTATTGTGCCTCTCACAACATCCGGACTCCGTGAAAAAAGTGAGGTGATCGGCAGGGAGTTATTGCAGGTGCCCGGAGTTCGGGACATAACTTTTACCAACGCCTATCCTGGCATCGAATTCAACGGCACGCGCTATAAGCCCGAAGGATTCGATGAACCGGTAGTCGGAAGCTATCTCAACGCTGATGAGAAATACCTGGATGTTATGGGTATCAGGCTCATTGAGGGGCGGAACTTTGTTCCTGGCTATACTGCCGATAACATGGCCGTACTGATAAATGAAACTGCCATGAGGACGTATGGATGGAGTGATCCGCTTGAAAAGACAATTGACCGGGGGCGGGGCGATAATGAATATGATAAGTACCATGTGATCGGGGTTGTGGCTGATTTTCATTTCCGCTCCATGCACCAGGTGGTTGAACCCCTTATTATCCATCTGCATACTATAAATCCCCGCTATATGACCCTTAAAATTTTCCCGGAGAATTTTGATATTACTATGGCCGGAATAAAATCGGGCTGGGAAGAAATAAACCATGATGAACCTTTAGAATACACATTATTATCGGAAGCCTATGACCTTCATTACAGACCGGAGCGTCAACTCGGCAGTGTATTTACACTCTTTAGTTTACTTGCATTTATAATAGCTGCCCTAGGTCTATACGGACTTGCCTCTTTTATGGCTGAAAACAAGACAAAGGAAATCGGGATTAAAAAGGTTTTCGGTGCATCGTCGATAACCATCGTGGCAGAGTTTTTCAGAAAATTTGCAATCTGGCTTTTAGCGGCAAATATTATTTCCTGGGTACTGGCCTGGTATTTTGTAAGTTACTGGCTTGATTCTTTTGCATACCAGATTACGGTAAACGATCCATTTGTTTTTCTGGGTGCTGCTGTTATTTCGTTCATAATAGTGCTGGTTGCAGGCGGTTATCAGTCTCTGCAGGCTGCAAACATTGATCCCGCACGCTCTCTTCGTTGTGAATGACCGTTTCCTGCAGATGTTTTCCGGCTTTTGGTAATTCCGGGACGCTTTGTCCCTGTTCCGTGTCTATGAGTCCGTTTCCGTACACCATTGTCTCGCAACCGGACATCGGCCCGGACGGAAAATGCGGGTTTTTTCCCATGGAGAGGCTTATAGACAGGCAAGTATCCTGTTTGGTTCATTTTTTGAAAATAATGTGATAAACCGTACAGATTTTATCCGGGGATGAGATTAATTAAATCCACGTAAAACCTTATCCTGGTTACAGTCGTCCTAACTTAAATTTTTTTTTCATGCTGAAAAATTATGTTCTGATAGCATTCAGGAACCTCTGGAGAAAAAAAGGGTACTCCTTTATTAATATTGCAGGCCTTGCTATTGGTATTGCCAGTTCCCTGATGATACTGTTATTTGTACTGGATGAATTGAGTTATGACCGGCATCATGAGAATGCAGCCGGCATTTACAGAGTTGTCATGAAGGCAAGCATGCAGGGCAACAGTTTCCATGCACCTATCACGCCTGCTCCGATGGGTGCAACTTTGGTTGCTGATTTTCCTGAAGTGAGGAGTGCTGTGAGGTTTTATAATTTTAGTGCTTCACCAGTTTTAAGATACGGTGACAGGAATTTTATAGAAAATGGATTTGTCTGGGCCGATTCGACAATTTTTGACATATTCTCCTTTTTTATGGTCAGCGGGGATCCCGTTAAGGCGCTAAACAGGCCAAATACCCTGGTGCTTACTGAATCGGCCGCCCGAAAGTATTTCGGAAATGATGATCCTATGGGCAAAACGCTCGAGATGGGCAATGACAGAACCCCGTTTGAAGTTACCGGTGTAATTGAAGATCCTGCTGGAAACAGCCATTTTTCGTTCGATGTTATGGCATCTTTTGTATCCCATCCCCAGCACCAGGACCAGATGTGGGTTAGCAACAATTTCTATACCTATATCCTGCTTGATGATCAGGCTGACCCGGCAGCCCTTGAGGCCAAATTCCCTGAAATGCTTATTAAGTACATGGGGCCACAGGTAGAAATGGCCCTTGGTGTCTCACTGGAGGAGTTTTATGAATCGGGAGAGGAATGGGGATATTATCTTCAGCCTCTTACCAGCATCCATCTTCACTCCGATCTGCAATATGAGATACAGGCAAATGGCAGCCTGACAACTGTGATTGTTTTTTCGCTGATCGCTGTTTTCATCCTTATCATAGCAAGCATTAATTTCATGAATCTTTCCACGGCAAGATCGGCCGGACGGGCCAGGGAAATTGGTATTAAGAAAATAGTAGGATCAGGCAGGATGCAACTGGTAAACCAGTTTCTGGGCGAATCGGTGTTTCTTAGTTTCATTTCCATGATAATTGCCCTGTTGCTTGTTGAAATGTTTATCCCTGCTTTCAATAATATTTCCGGCAAGCAGTTGCAACTGGAATATTTTTCTACCTGGTATACTGTTCCCCTGCTCCTGTTGGCAGGACTTTTTGTCGGTATTATGTCAGGCAGTTATCCGGCCTTCTATCTGGCATCTTTTGAACCGGTCAGGGTGCTTAAGGGAAAGTTTCAACCGGGTATAATAGGTTCAAGGTTAAGGGGAATACTGGTAGTATTTCAATTCCTGATAGCAATTGTTCTTTTTGTCATCACTTTTACTGTGTACAGGCAGATGAGCTATATCAACAGGAAGGACCTCGGAATGGATCCGGGAAACGTTCTTGTCATTCATCGTGCCTCTGCCATACCCTTAGATCAGAGAGAAGCATTTCGCCAGGAGCTGACAGGCTATCCATTAATAAAGGCAGCTTCCAGAGCTCATGCTATACCTGGTACCTCCTTCAGCGGCAATGCCTTCAGACGTGAAGGGACGGCATCGAGGGAACAACATATAA
>SLGC01000142.1 GCA_007123885.1 Bacteroidales bacterium
AACACTGCTTTTGCTAACCAGGAAGAAGAAGATAGTGCCCAAGATAGTGCCCAAGATAGTGCCCAAGATAGTGCCCAAGATAGTGCCCAAGATAGTGCCCAAGATAGTGCCCAAGATAGTGCCCAAGTTAATGAGCGTAAAATAGCAGTACTTAAGTACTGTTTTAAACCAAGATCCAGAGAAGAAATACTGGCAATGCTAGACCTTTCCAATCATAGAAAGAATTACCAAAAATATGTTGAACCGCTTATTAACGAAGGATTATTGGTAAGGACTATCCCTGACAAACCTACAAGCAAGCTTCAAAGGTATAGTACCACTCAAAAGGGGAAAAACATCATAAACAATATTGCAGACTACATTTAGAGTATAAATTGGGGAATAAGTCGGGGTATAAATTGGAAAAAGTGAATAGTTTGTACTTGAAGTTATCCTGGCTAAACCTCATACAACAATCAATTGGTTCAAGGAAAGAAGGTCATTGGAAGGTAAACATATATAGCCACCCTTTTTTTTGTACATTGTCATCCTTGTTCCTGCGGTGCCAAAGAGTCCCATCGTTTGCGTCCACTCAAGCCGCTGCTCTTAACTCAAAAACTTGCCACATGACATTTGTGAGAGCAGCTGCGGAAAAAACAAATGTTTTATCCGCAGTTTAATCTTTCTAAACTTCAAAACATATCCATACGCAACCTTACCTGGATACTTCAAATTCTTCCATCCGGGAGCTATTATTAGCTTTTTTCTCTTATATCGCCAATTTCCAGTTAAAAAGGTATTCGGAAGTTATAAAGTCAGGGCAACCTGATGAGACAATTTTACCTCAAATTCCCAATTTTCCAGACAGTGTCTGGAAAATTATCATGGTCTCACTATGCTGAGTGATTAGGCGTTTCAGACGATTCTGCCAGAGAATTTTATGCCAAACAATGTGATATTGAAAACTGGGGTGTAAGAGAACTGAAAAGACAAATTAATTCATCTCTGTTCGAGAGATTAGCTTTAAGCAAAGATAAAAAAGGGATACTTGAACTTGCCCGTGACGGATTAACGATTTCGCAGCCGAAAGACATTGTCAAAGACCCATATGTTCTTGAATTTCTCAAAATATCCGAAGAACATCGAATGACTGAAAGTAATCTTGAACAAAAAATAATCGATAACCTTCAGGTATTTCTTCTTGAATTGGGAAAATACACGTTAAACATCGCGACATCGGACAGATGAACCTTTATCTTAACTATTTCAAAAACGAAGAAAATACGGAAGGAGATAACTCACCCATAGGAATAGTTTTAGGAGCAGATAAAAATGACATACTTGTTGAATACGCAATAGGTGGCATTTCAAATAATATTTTTGTTTCTAAGTATCAACTTTATTTGCCTGATAAAAAAGAACTTGAAGAAAAAGTAAAAGAATTGATAAACGAGTAAAATAGCATCAGTTTCAATTACAGGGGGAGGAGAACCATTATTTTTCATTACGCTATAAATGGTAGGTATACCTGTTCCCATCCCCTGCCGGCACGAAAACTTCCGGCTAAAATGGCTGGAGTGTTACCGGACCAATCAGCCCTGCTTCCCTGATTTCCCAGCCTGAGGCATCAAACGGTCTGTAAGTGATGCTGACAAAGTTGATATTGTGGAATTTCTTCCAGTCTATCCCCCTGATGTCATAATCCCGAATACGGTTTGCTGCAACATTGGTCACCTCCACCTCCAGGAGATTCCTTCCTTCCACCAGGTTGTCGACCTTAACCTTATAGGCGGGACCCAGCAGGCTGCCCATCTCTTTTCCGTTCAATCTTACACGTGCACAGTCTTTTACAACGCCCAGATCCAATAACGCTGAATTTGACATTCCGTTCCATTCGAGTTCGATCGAATAACGTGCTGTCCCGGAAAATACCCGGGTCTGATCATCGCCTGAATGAGTCCATGAAGCCAGTCTGCCGGTAGTTATATTTCCCGGGTAAACCGGACCTCCTTCAATGAATTCAATATTCCATATTCCTTTTACTTCAAAACTTTCAGCCTGCGGATCAGAATAGGCAAATTGAGGGGCATCAACCCTTCCTTGCGAACATTGAATAAAAACGGTTCTCTCCGGCTCCAGCTGAATACGAATCGAATTTCCCTGTTTTTGCGCCAGCGAGATTTCGCCGTTCTCAGGATAGTAAAGCACGTAAGATCTGGCCCCGGAGTTGAGTTCCACCCATTCATCCAGTTTCCCGGTGCCACAGTTGAAAACCATATACCAATCCTGGTCGTCCTTCTGCATTTTCAGGTGGTGAAACCCTTTTGCCGCAAGCGATCTCTCTCCGTTAACAGATGCATTGTCCAGGAGGTGGATCACATTGCCAACCCACCTGTCATTGTCAATGGCAAGCTTCATTGCTTCCATCTGCTCTTCACGCATTTCCACCCTGTACATCCCGGGCACGTTTTGGGGCAGGTGTGTATCAAAGAAAACTTTGCCCCCCTGGCCCATAAATTCTATAAGCTGCTGCAAGGTTTCCAGTGGCATGAACCTGGTTCCGGGAACCACAACGGCTTTGTAGGCTGCACCTCCGGAGGTGATTATTTTTCCGTTCGAAACCCGGCTGTCCAATAATTGCCTGTCTGAAACATAATCGAAGGTGTAGCCTGTATTGCTGAGATTTTCCGAAAGGCCTGCCAGGGGGAATTCCCTGAACCACCTGGCATCATCTCCCCTGTCTATATTGGTATAATTACGTCTGCCGCCTAATTCTGCTGCTGCGACATCGTAGAATGGCCAGTATACAAGCAGATCACTTTGCTGGTCAGCATTTTGGAGAATACTTTGCGATCGCTCAATGTATTTAAACAACGCCGGCATTTCACGCCACAGGGGGTTGCGGTTATTAATCTGGACAGAAGCATAAAACAACCAGCCCGGCCATTCAGCATCCTCAGGTGAGTAGGTGGTGCCATGAAAAAACATATGGTTGACGCCGGAGAGAAATAATCTGTTGGTGCCGCGCATCATATCTGCAGTTGTAACGGTCCAGTGTTCGTCAAGCCAGGTAAAGCTTTCGGAAGATACCAGCCGCTGCCCGGTCACATTGGCTGCTGATGAAGCAAACTTATTTACAAAGACTGCTGTCGTTCCGGGTTGCACCCGTCCAAAAATCTCGGTTTCAGGAATATCACTGGCAGCATATATATCAAGCATGTTGCCGGGCGAGCCATGAGCCTGGTTGCGGAAGAGGCTCTGGTGACTGTTGGCCCATTCTTTCATAGGTTGCATAAATGAGCCCAGCACAAGGTCAGAAACTGTTTCACGATAGTCAGATCTTACCCGTGCTATAGTCTCTTCATCAGGGTAATCGCCGGCCAGCACATGCAAGACTTCTCTCATATCATAACCACGCCGCTTCCTGAATTCTTCAGTAAAGTTTGTAGTGAAATTCCCCTCGTACTCAAAAGAATCGTGAAAAAAGCAACGTATCTCAGCATCATTAATTCCCAATCGACTCCAGAACTCTTCAAGGTACCAATTGGTAATATCTTCGTTAAAAGTGTCAATGGCCAGACCTTCACCACCGGGAGAGGGCCTTTTTACATCATCACCTGTTGGTACCCTTTCGGCTATATAGAAAGTCCCGTTAACGGGCAAAGTGAATTCTTCTTCAGGTTGTAAAGCAGAAACACTTCCATCTTCTCCAATAAATGAAGCTGCCTCGGCATTATCAATTCTATCAGGCAGTTGCCAGGTCTCGCCGGCTTTCATATTAAAAGTATGCATCCTTAATGCCCAAAGGCCTTTTTCCTGAGGAACAAATGGACCGCCACACCTCCAGCCCGCACCCGGAACCAGCGAAACCCCCATTCCCAGTTTACCTGCCTCACTAATTGTAAACTTAACCATTTCGGTAAATTCGGGCGATAAGTATTCGATGAACCGGTGTTCTTCCCCCCTGACACCATAAATAGAGGTGATCTCCACCCCGCCAATTCCTGCCTCTGACATCTCTCTCAACTCACGTTTGATATTTTCCTTATCAACAGCATTGCCCATCCACCACCAGCGGGTCCAGGGTTTCGTCTCCACGGCAGGTTCAGGCCAGTCCGCTGTTTCAGTTGAACAGGAAAAAACTATCAAAATTATAAAAACAGAAACCAGGGTAAATTTTGTCATTCCGGTAATTATTAAATGACGATTATTTAAATATTACGACCTGAAGATTCGCTAAACCGGGCTTATTACTCCTCCTTATGCAAAGCTTTGCATAACCCGCATTGTGGTGTCCATTCTCAGTACGCGTTCGCAACTTTAATATTCATCCGATCCTTCCAGGAATCTTTTACCTGTCAGATTCTATTCTGTAACCTGTCTCGTTCAGTATCTCATATTCATATCCTTCCGGCACACTGTATCTTACAAGGATCACTCCATCCGACTTTTCCCATTCAAATCCGATCAACTCATCGCCTATGGGAATTGTACCACTGCAGTAAGACAGATCGATGGCGGGTATACGGAAGGTAATTTTCCGGTTGCTAATATCCCTGTCGGCAATCCCAAGCACATCCCTGTAGAGAATATGGACCACATGCGAGGCAAAGCCGTGATTAAGACTTGCGTGGGTTGTTATATTTTCCCATAATGTACCGGTACGCTCTGCCATATAGTGAAAGAAATCTATAGATTCATCAAGTATCTGTGAGTGGAGGTTATTCCTTGAAAGCAATTCGAGGCGGAGATAGTTGCCGATAAAAGCATTTGCAAAATGAACATTGGGATAAGGGTTGTTGTCCCTGCGTCGCGGACCAAATTCCTTTGCAATCCTTTCCCATAATTCCGGGTGACTCTGCGGAGTGGCGGTTTCGAAAAAAAATGCATAATACTGGCACACCTCGGTTATATTGTCTGTGACAACAAGATTGCCATTTTCATCACGCACGGCATTATCAACAAAAAATTCCCCGTTAAAGGCCTGTTCCCTTATTGTTTCACGAATGGCAGCAGCTTCATCCAGCAATCCGGGAATGTCATATAACTCACCTGCCACTTCAAGGGTTGCCGCAAAGAGCATATTGGTGGGATAATTGACATCCTGTACGAATTGGTTGGCTTCAGACCACTCTACAAATATCCATCTTTCAAGGTTTTCAAGAAGACCATCCTCATTTTTAAAAGGTTCGAAATAATCGATAAGCCCGAGCACCCTGTCTTTCAGTCCCCCGACAAGCTCATGGTCGTTGCTTCTTTGCAGGTATTCCTGCAACTGGATCACGAACCACATGGCCCAATTTGGAATGAAATTACCATTGTAATGGTCGGCCGGATAGCACATTGGCAGCATCCCCTCCGGAAGGAATTTAAATTCCGCGGGAAGCAGAAAATTCTCATAAAAATTCTTCTCGATAAGGGTCTTCCCTGAAAGATCCATTTCCACCCTTGCCATAAAATAGCTGTCGCATAACCACCCCGCGCGCTCCCTTGAGGGGCAGTCCATAAAAACATCGAGCGCATTCTGCCGGAATGTCTCTACCCCTGCTTCGAATATCATGTTTATCCGGGGATCGCTGCTGTCAAAATGTGCCCTTTTAATATCGGGATTAACAATTTCCCTCAGATACAGCCTGTTTACAGTACATTCCCCGCCGCTCATAATGGCTTTCAGGTAGCGCAAAGTATAAGGCTCGATTGATTCAATAACATAAGTTCCGGGCACAAGATCGTAGGTTACGCTGTTAATCATTCCCATCCTTCTGAAGTTCACATCCCCGTCAGTCAAAATCTCGTCAAATGTCAGGAAAAGCCTGCCAGCGCGGGTAACCTCAATTTCTGCACCGATGAATCCGGTCTGGTTGATGCCCAGGTCGAATATCATAAAATGATCCTGCCCAAGATGGTAACCCTGGCTCTCATCAAATATCAGATCCATCTGCTCAAGTGAGATATTATCCATCTCCTGGATCTCGATGGCAGGATTCAACACCAGTTCAGCCTCCGGAAAGCCCTTAAGGTTTTCACCAATATTTACAACGGCGCGGTCCCTCCAGTATCTTTCCCTTTTGATACCGGTTTTTACCTGTCCCCTTGCCGCAACCGTTTTGGGGATGGTCTTATTGAATTCAGGATAGGGGATCCTTCTTCCCAGGAGTGCCTTTTCCCCTGCCGGTTCACATTCGACAAAATCAAGCCCTTCAACCTGTAGCAGTCGCCAGTCATCATATCCCGGCTCGAGAGTATAGTATTCTGTAAATGTGCGCTGAAATGAATACCTGGGCACTTTTTGCACCCTTTCACCAATCAGGATGGCCCTGAAATCATCCGTTTCCGGGGAAGTGGCCGCAATTACCCTGTTCCCGGACAGAACCTCGGCCTGGATAAATGAAGGCTGATCGAGCAGGTAGTAACTGTTAATATTATAGCCTGCCGCTTCAATGGCCAGCACGTTAGTCCCCTCCCCGAGCCTACCTGTAAGATCCCATTCATCCACCCGGTAGTAACCATGTCCTGCCCTTGCCGGTCCGTGCCCAATAAAATCGCCGTTCAGATAGATCCTGTAGATGCTTGATCCGGCTATACGAAGCAGGGCATCATTGCCGGCCGGTCTTTCAAATCCGGTTATGAATCCGGCAGTTATGTTCATTTCATATTGCAGCCCTTCCGGCCATACAGCCTCCGCACTTGTGAAGGATATCCCTGCCGGACCGGAGTCGGCAGTACAACGGCTGAGGGACAGCATAGAAAGAAGCAGGATAAACGGATACAGAAGAGATCTTTTTTTCATACTTTTATTATTCAGATACAGTGGTTTGCATTATCGCAGGGATGTTAATAAGCTGTTATTCACTATAAACAGGGTATGCGGGGAATATTATTATTTTTGAATTTAAAGTAATCTGCCGGTTTTCGAATTCAGTCAATTGAATATCAAATAAGCAGCGTGATGCTTCTGATCCAGGTGACAATATTTCGCCTGCATTTTACCGTACTAATGTAATAAAAATGGATATGTTTGAAAAACAGGAATCAATTTACTTATAAAATATAAATTACTTGATGATAAATAACTGAAGTTTACCTGAAAAAAAATATGTGTCAATAAAAAACCGTTAAACATTAAATTGCTTTCTACAAAATAATATAAATGAGGCTTTTGAAGTTATTATTACAAATATCTCTGCAAACAGTCAGATTCATGGGATTAGCCGTTAAGTATTTTTTTATTTTATTTCTGGCTTTAAAGGCATTGGATTCCTATGCCCAGGTTAAAAGCATAGGATTGCCGTCAATTGTAAATCATTCACGGAAAGAGTATAACGCAGGTGCTCAAAACTGGTCTGTTACCCAGAGTAAAAATGGTTTCATGTATTTTGGCAACAATGACGGAATTCTTGAATATGATGGAACAAACTGGACAAATAATCCCGTACCCAACTTATCGGTAGTCAGGTCCGTCCATGCTGTTGGCGATACTATTTATCTGGGAGCCTTTGAGGAGTTGGGTTTTCTCGCCCCGGGTACCGAAGGGAAGCTGAGCTATTCCTCGCTAAATCATCTTTTGCCGGCTCAACATTCTGATTTTGATGAGATTTGGAATATATATGAAAACCGGGGCAAGATTATCTTTCAATCTTACAACTATATTTTTATCCTTTCAGATGGAGAAATAAATGTTATCGAACCATTGAGTCGATTCAGCATGCTTCATATGGTGAATGGTTATTTTTATGTTGTAGATATCGACAATGGGTTAATGTTGCTGGAAAACGAGAGTCTGCACCTGGTCAGCGGGCACCCTGTCTTCTTCCGGAATGAGATCAGAAATATTCTATCTCTTGATAATGAAAATCTGCTGATAGGAACTTCGAACGAGGGCTTATTCTCATTCAATAAATTAACCGGTGAAATTATCCCATGGGCCACTGATTTAAACAAACAAATTAAAGAGCATAATCTCTATTCGGCAGTCAGTCTTTCAAATGGATGTTTTGCTTTCGGATCGGTCGGCAACGGTGTTTACTTAACAAACAGGGATGGACAAATCCTTCAGCACATTAACCGCTTAAAGGGGTTACAAAACAATACAATACTCAGTCTGTACGAAGACCGCAGGAATAATCTCTGGATCGGCCTGGATAATGGGATCGATTATCTTGAGATCAGCTCTCCGGTAACATTTCTCAATTACAATTATAATATCGAGAGCGCTTACACCTCATTGGTTCACAATGGGATTCTATATGTAGGGACCAACCAGGGTTTATATGCCAGGCGTTTTTCCGGAATTGATAATGTAATCGATAATCAGGAAGAATTTAAGCTTGTAAAAGGTACAGAGGGACAGGTCTGGTCACTTGAGGTTATTGACAACACACTTTTTTGCGGTCATAATTTCGGGTGTTTTGTAATTGACGGGTTTGCCGCCAGACAAATATCCGACATCCGGGGGTACTGGTCTTTTATAAAGCCACCGGACAGAAGTGATACCATACTTGCCGGCACATATTCAGGATTGGTCACCATTACCAGGGAAAATGGTCAGTGGGTGTTTAAAGGCGAAGTTGAAGGATTTCATGAATCCTCCAGGAATATCCATATGGACGATAAAAATAACCTTTGGATATCTCATGGTTACAGGGGTTTATTCAAACTTAACCTGGATAGTTCGCTCGACACTGTAATCAATGTTCAACTATTAAAGTCGGAATCAGGATTGCCTGAAAAGATTCCCTACAATATCCAGGTCATTGATTCTGAAATGTTTATTACCACCCAGGCGGGAATATTCAG
>SLGC01000080.1 GCA_007123885.1 Bacteroidales bacterium
GTAATAACTGAGTGCAGATGCGAAACTGTTGAAAATAAACAGCATCATCACCGGCATCATATACATCATTGTCTGCATGCCGGGCATCTGGCTGGAGCTGGCAGTCATCTGCGAGTTCGTCCTGGTATAGATAACCGTAGAAACTGCCATCAGAAGAGTGAACAGGCTTACATGGGCACCGTACCAGGGAATGGTAAAAGGCAGGGTCACTATTGAATCATAAGTGGACAGGTCTGTTGCCCAGAGAAAGCTCTCCTGCCTCAATTCAAAGGAGGTGGGAAAGAACCTGAACATAGCTATCAGGACAGGCAACTGTATAAGCATTGGCAGACATCCTCCCATCGGGTTGACACCGGCCTTTTTATACAGGCTCATTGTTGCCTGCTGCCGCTCCATGGTTTTTTCCTTTGGTATCTTTTCGTTTATTTCATCTATCTGGGGCTTAAGGACCCTCATCTTTGAGGTGGAAACATACGACTTATAGGTCATGGGGAAAACCAGGATCTTGATAAATATGGTAAGAAGCAGTATGATTATGCCGTAATTGGTAATATGCCGTTCAAGGAGATTAAATACAGGAATTACAAGATAACGGTTAACCCAGCCAAAGATCCCCCACCCAAGGGGCACCATCCTTTCCATGTTAAGATTGTAATCATGGGTCTCCTCATAGATGCGTGAATATGATCTAAGGGTATTGTAATGGTTGGGGCCAAAATAAAATTGCATGGGGATCATCTCGGCACCTGTACTTTCAATGGGTATTCTTATATCGGCAACATAATTCCTTATATGGGGACCCTCATCAAATCTTTCCTGGCTTACTATCGCACTGGCAAAATGATTACGGGCAATCAGTGCTGATGAAAAAAACTGCTGTTTGAAAGCTATCCATTTAAGCCGGGTACGCAACTCTTCCTGGACGCTGGAAGGCCTTTCGGAAAGCCTGTCCACATCATCCCCCACAAATTTGTAGTTTATTGCCGAATAGTTGTTTTCATTGCGACTATCCCGTTCCTGACCGGGTACATTAACTTCCCATCTCAGGTCGATAAAATTTGCCCCGGTTCCGAGCAACTGGTCCATTCTAACCAGATTAACGGTAAAATCAACCATATAACTATCCGGTGCAAGCGTATACAAGTATTCTATATAACGATCTTCACCGGCATAAAGGCGAAGTGCAAGAACCGATGCTCCGTCGGCAGCAGGTGTCATTTCCTGCGGAACCGGCAGGAAATAAAGTTCATTTGTTGAAATACTGCGGTTCTGAACAAAGAAATTCAGACCGAATTCATTTTCATCGCCTTCAAACAAGATCAGGGGACTGCCGTCCCATCTTTCGTATTCCTTGAGCCGCACTGACCATGGCCGGCCACCGCGGGAGGAAACCTCCAGACTTACATTTTCATTTTCTATTGTAAATGATTCATCCTCACCAACAGCGGCAGGTGCAAAAATACCAAACCTTCGTTCCATATCTTCTGCAACATCATCCGGAACGGCCTCGGGGGGAATTTCTTCGGGAATATCTTCCGGCCGGATCCTTCTTGCTTCTTCCTCCAGTTGCTGCTGCCTTATTATTTCAAGAGAATCCTGTCTGCGCCTTGCAGCTTCAATTTCCTCCTGGGAAGGACGGTTCAATACACTAAAAATTATAAGTATTACGGCAATAAGTACTATACCTGTTATTGAATTTCTATCCATTATAAAGTTTCTTAAATATCTTTAGCAAATCATATCGGTCGGTTCAGGAGAATCATTTGTTTGTGCAGCTTTTACCATTTTCCTAATTAGCAATAAGTTAGAACGTATCAACCAGGCATTTATTACACCGATCCCTTATTCTGCAGTTCATGTTCGGCCTCCTCCAGCTTCATGTCAAGGGAGGCACGCACAAAACTTATAAACAAGGGATGAGGATTCAGGACCGTGCTTCTGTATTCGGGGTGGAACTGAACCCCGATAAACCACCTGTGATCAGGGATCTCCATAATTTCCACCAATCCGGTATCAGGATTTATTCCGGAGGCAACAAATCCCTTTTCTGCGAACTGCTCAAGATAGGAATTGTTTATTTCATACCTGTGCCGGTGCCGTTCAAGGATCTCCTGATTTTGATATATAGTGCTGCATCTGCTTCCAGGCTCTATGCTGCAGGGATAAATGCCAAGACGCATGGTCCCACCCTTGATGGTAACTCCTTTTTGTTCTTCCATAAGATCAATTACCGGATGGGGTGTTTTATGATCCATTTCAGTCGAATGTGCTTCTGCAAGATCAAGAACGTTCCTGGCGAATTCTATAATGGCACATTGAAGTCCGAGGCATATACCGAAAAAAGGGATGTTGTTTTCCCTGGCATACCTGGCAGCCAGGATCTTGCCTTCTATTCCGCGGTTGCCGAATCCCGGTGCGACAATGATGCCATGCACGTCACCAAGGGTATCACTAAGGTTGGATTCATTAATTTTTTCAGACTGGATGCTTATCAGCTCCACCCTGCAGTCATGCACAGCACCGGCATGGACAAAGGATTCCATAATGGATTTGTAGGCATCAGGAAGTTCTACATATTTGCCGACCAGGGCAATCTTAACGCTTTCATTCGGGTTCTTTACCTTATTGACGAACTGCCTCCATGGTTTCATCTCGGGTTTCTCACTGTCAGGCAATTCCAGCTTCCGCAGTACAGATCCGTCAAGATTTTCCTTCTGCATAAGCAGCGGTACTTCATATATTGTCGATACATCAACAGATTCGATTACCGAACTGAATTCCACATTGCAAAACAGAGCCACCTTTTTTCTCAGTTCACTGTTCAGAGGATGCTCGGTACGTAAAACCAGTATATTGGGTTGAATACCATTTTCAAGAAGAAGTTTTACGGAATGCTGTGTTGGTTTTGTTTTTAATTCTGCCGAAGCGGAAAGAAAGGGAACCAGTGTAAGATGGATGACCAGTGAATTTGTGGGACCCATCTCCCACTTAAGCTGCCTTATTGCTTCAATATATGGCAATGATTCAATATCACCCACTGTACCACCGATCTCTGTGATTATAATATCGAAATTCCCCTTTTTGCCGAGTATCTTTATTCTTCGCTTGATCTCATCAGTGATATGGGGAATCACCTGCACCGTTTTTCCCAGGTAGTCACCTTTTCTTTCCTTGTTGATGACCGACTGGTAAATGCGGCCTGTGGTGACATTATTGTTCTGGGTTGTGGCGATGTTGGTGAACCGCTCATAATGCCCAAGGTCGAGGTCTGTTTCGGCTCCGTCTTCTGTAACATAACATTCACCGTGTTCATAAGGATTAAGGGTACCCGGATCTACATTTATATATGGATCCAGCTTCTGGATTGTAACGGAATATCCTCTGGCCTGCAGCAATTTTGCCAGTGAGGAAGATATTATTCCTTTACCCAATGAGGAGGCTACCCCTCCTGTTACAAAAATGTATTTTTTAAGTGACAAGGGACAGATAAATTAGTTAGTCATGAAGTCGGCAAAATTAAGTAATATTTTTCTAAGATCAGAAAGGTCTTTACCTAAATTTCGGATCAGGAAAAATGTTTTTTACCAGGGGGCAGAGTTCATCCGGTTTTAATCATCCGGATCCATCTCATCAATCATTTTTATTTTTTCCTCAAGAAGGGCCATCTGTTTTTTACCCTGTTCTATTTTTTCCCTGAATTCCTTTATTGTGGCTTCGGCTGACCTGGATTTCGCAAAGAACCCGATGTTGTTTTCCCAAAGGGTAATATCATTTTCAAGCTGCTTGTAACGGTTCAGGAACTTTTCCCTTTCAAATTTCATCTTGTTGAATGCCCTTGGTTTTTCCCTGACGCCCTCCAGCTTGTGGCGGAATTTCATAAGGCTCTTCTTGTTTTCATCAACCTTAAGTCCCTCGAAATGCTTATCCAGAGCAGCCCTGTACCTTTTTTGCACCTTTTCCTTCTCACCTATCGGGACAAAACCTATTGACACCCATTCCCGCTGGTATTCCTTAAGAGTATTCAGGCTGGCATCCAGATCATTCCCAAATTTAAAATTCTCTATTTTCTCAATAAGTTCCAGCTTCTTTTTCAGATTTTCCTCGTATTTGGAATCCATGGACGAGTAATGTTCAGACTTCTTGTCGAAAAAATGATCGCATGCCGAACGGAACCGTTTCCACACGGGATCATAGTGCTTTCTGGGAACAGGACCAATCTCCTTCCATTTTTTCTGGAGCGAGATGAGTTCCTCAGATGTCCTTTTCCAGTCCGTACTATCTTTCAGAGTTTCTGCCTGTACGCACAGGTCAAGCTTTTTTTGAAGGTTTTCATTCAGATATTCCTTGTTTTGCTGGTTGAATTCACGTTTACGTGCAAAAAACCGGTCGCAGACATTCCTGAAACGCTGGTATATTTTGGTATTATCTTTTTTTGGTGCAAAGCCGATGGTTTTCCAGGTACGCTGCAGGTCAACCATCTGTCGCGTCAGCATTTCCACCTGCTGAAAATTTTCAAAGGGTTGTTCATTTATGGCTTCGGCTTTTTCACAAAGGGCAATTTTTGTTTCCAGGTTCTTTCTGTGAGATTCCTTTAAATTATCGAAATGTTCCTGGTGTTTTTTGTTAATCTGATGGGTTATTTCCCTGAACCGTTCCCAGATAGCATCTTTCTGATCGCGCGGCACCGGGCCTGTTTCCCTCCAATGGTCGTGAAGTTTCTGTAGCTTGCGAAATGCAACAATAATATTGCCTTCAAGTAAAAGTTCCTCAGCCTTCTCACATAGTTCTATCTTGGCTTCCAGGTTCTTTTTAAGATCAAGATCCCTTAATTCCTTGTTTATCTTTATCTGATCATAAAAAGTCTCAACATAATGATGATATGTATCCCACAGATCCTTCAGGTTTTGCTGCGGAACCATTCCAATTTCATGCCATCTTTTCTGTAATTTCCTGAATTCGGGGAAGGTACGGTTTATATCTTCGGTACTGCTAACCAGCTCCTTCAGATCTTCAATCACTTTAAGCTTTGCATCCAGGTTGGCCTGCCTTGTCTGTTCGAGATTGCGGTTGTGGGCAGCCTTGGAATGACGGTATTTTCTGTAAAGTTCCTTGAATCGCTCCTCCAGGGCATCCTGTCCGGGATCAAAAGCTTCCACTTCACCGCCTTCCTGCATAAATCTCTTGCGCTTCTGCTCAATTTCAGCTTTGTGACGTTTGTAGAAATTCACCTTTATGGTTTCCACATCTTCCCTGATGCCTATTACAGGCCCGGAATCAAGAATTTCCTCCAAAGCCTTTAAAAGTTCTTCCTTTTCAAGGTTCTGATAATCGTCTAACTCAACTGTATCCTTTTTTCCCGGCTTCTCCGGAGTAACGTCAGGAGGCTCGTCACCAGAAGGTTCATCTGATTTGTCAGTGTCAGTACCTGCTTCAAGAACCCTTGCATCCCGTGCCGCTTCATCTTCATCTTCTTCATCCCTGCCTTCATCCTTTTGAGCCAAAGGTTTATCCGGCTGTTTTTCATCCTCACTGCCAGAAGTTGCTTCCTGTTTCTCATCATCTTCTTCTCCGGCCGGTTCACTCCGTGATTTAGCGGACTGCGGTCCTGCTTCTTCTTCAGACACATGTTCTGGCTGTTCCCGGTTGGTTCCTAAAGGCTTATCCTCATCAGTTTGCTCCGGGCCTTCAGGCTTATCCTCATCAGTTTGCTCCGGGCCTTCAGGCTTATCCTCATCAATTTGCCCAGGTCCTCCCATTTCAGATCCGGGCCCGGCTGATCCAGATCCCCCTTTTTCAACCCTGCCTTCATCCTTGTCTGGTGCTTGTCCCTGTTGATCCTGCCGTATCTCGTCAGATGGATCATTCTTCTCTCCTGAAGAGCGACCTGGTTTATTTTCATTTTCCCCCTTGTTCAGAGGTCTATCCTGAGGGGTTTTGTCCGGTGTTGGTTCAGACTGTTTACCTGCTTCCGGTCCATCAACCGGATCATTTTCATATTTTTCAGGTTCGCTGTGCTTTTTCATAGTAGTTTTACTCTCCGTATCTCCGGTTTGTTTTTGATTAATACCGGATTGCTCCTCCGGAGCAGTTCAGTTAAATCCTTAGGCAGTTTAATATACCGGACAGCTTTTTTACAAGTAGTCCATACCATAACATCCTCAAAAGTACGAAAATATATAATTACCCTGAAATACTATCCATATTTTATTGATCAACTACCCTGAAATGTAACCCGAAATTGCCACACCGATCCGCTCCACCCAAATTGGCTGTTCGAAAATATTGAGTATTCTTTCTTCTGAAAAGGCGGTATATGAATACCGTTAATATCAATTTACAAAATAATTTTGTATTACAGGACTAAGATTATTGCTATTTTGAAATAAAACATTGCCACCGGCAAAGGTGATTTTATAAGATGATATAAATCGGGACAGGAATAACTGATGTTTTTATTATATTTTTGCTGAAAAACAGTAATGCATATTGATATTCTCACCGTTGTGCCTGAATTGCTGAAGAGTCCGCTCGGTCATTCCATCATAAAACGGGCCTCCGATGCCGGAACTGTTTCCATCAATGTCCATAATGTCCGCGATTTCAGCACAGACAGGCACCACAGGGTTGACGATTATGCTTTCAGCGGTGATGCGGGAATGGTAATGATGATCGAACCTGTGGACAGGGCTATGGAATACTTGAAATCACAGAGGGATTACGATGAAATAATATATTTGTCGCCTGACGGCCAGCGGTTCAACCAGAAGATGGCAAACAAGCTGTCCACTTTCAATAATTTAATATTATTGTGCGGTCACTATAAAGGCATAGACCAGCGTATACGCGATCATCTTGTAACCATGGAAGTGTCGATAGGTGATTATGTGATGACCGGGGGCGAGCTTGCAGCAGCTGTCATAGTCGATTGTGTTGTCCGCCTGCTGCCGGGTGCCATATCCGATGAAACAAGCGCTCTTACCGATTCATTCCAGGATAACCTGCTGGCCCCTCCCGTCTATACAAGGCCGGCAAAATACAAAGGATGGGAAGTTCCTTCGGTGCTTCTATCCGGCGACCGGGAAAAGATCAATGAATGGAAAATTGAGCAGTCAATTGAAAGAACCAGGAGGCTTCGTCCGGACCTGCTTGAAAATATATAGACCCTGCAAATATCAGTATGCCGTGTATTTACAGGATACCAAGGTTTCTGACAACCACAACCGGATAAATGGATGTTCCGGTTTGGATATTTACCGGTCCCACCCTGGTGACCATCAAATACCCCGGACATTACCAGTCCCGCCGGATGGGATGATGAAAATTCCGTCAGGTTGATCATTGCCTGCTCCAGGCACTATCGATCCTGTCGAGTGCATTGAGAAGTTTTGAACGGGGAGAGGCTATATTCATCCTGAAAAAACCTTTTCCTCCCGGACCAAAGGAAGGACCCGGATTCATGGCTATCCCGGCCTCTTTAATAAAAAACTTCTTGAGCTTAAGATCACTTTTCCCTGTATTCCGGCAATCCAGCCACATAAGATAAGTACCTTCGGGTATAACAGGTTTGATCTCCGGAAGTTCGTCATGGAAAAACCTTGTAACGGTGTCCCGGTTTGCCCTTAGGTAATTCAATAACCCTTCAAGCCATTCCTCACCTTCCTCATAAGCGGCCTGAAGGGCTGCCATGCCGAATATATTCAGGTGAATATGAAGATTGCCTATAAAATCATCAATTTTCTTACGAAGCTTTTGCTCAGGGATAATAAGATAAGCTGTTGTAAGCCCTGCAAGATTGAAAGTTTTGCTGGGTGAATTGCATATGACCATGTTTCTGCTGTCCTCGCCTGCGAGAGTGGCCGGGACATGCTTATGCCCCGGAAACAGCAAGTCAGAGTGGATTTCATCCGAAACAAGAACTACATTGTATTTGTTGCAAAGTGATGCAACTCTTTTGACATCCCGGACAGACCATACCCTCCCGACGGGATTATGGGGATTGCAGAAGAACATCATCCTCACCCCCCGGGAAAGTTTTTTCTCAAGATCGTCAAAATCTATACTGTATTTTCCATTTTTTTCAATCAGCTGGTTGTTTACGATGGTTCTCCCGTTTTCTTTAATTGAGGAAAAAAATGGCGGATATACAGGCGATTGCAACAGTACCTTATCGCCCGGATCAGTATAGACCAGCACTGCCATGTTCAGGGCCGGAACGATACCGGGGGTAAACACGATCCATTCAGGAGGGACTTCCCAGTTATGCCTGATTTTCTGCCATCTCGTAACTGCATTGTAAACAGCAGGTGTAACAAGCGTATAACCATATACAGGGTGATCGGCACGTTCCCTGATTGCCCGGGTAACACATGAGGGAACCTGAAAATCCATATCGGCTACCCACATGGCAAGAAGGTCATTGCTCCCGAAATAGGTTGCGAGTCCGTCGACTTTTACCGATCCTGTACCAGTCCTGTCAATATTCTGATCAAATATATCCTGCATTTCTGATATTGAAATAGGTTTATGAAACAAAAATAATATATAATACTGGCAAAAGCCGACTTTAAAAAAGTGAATGTAAATATTTTCCCGTTTAAATTATATGCTTTACATTGAAATGGTGTAGATTAAGCTGTGCTGCAGGATCATGCTGCAACATTGGAGGGCAATTTTTTAGCGCAAAAAAAGTTTGTTTTATACTGTTTACCATGAAAATAAGCAGTGCATTATTGTATCTCTTTAATGAAAAAGATATATTTTAGCAGCCCGGACCCAAACCAGCCATAAAGCACTGACCTTTCACCGGTAATAATGCATAGAATTCATTTTAGCCTGTTATTGTTATTTATAATTCTGCACCTGCCATTGACTTCACAGGTGAAGACCGGTCTGCCATTCGGACAGGCAAATACAGGCAGGAATACACAAGAGGCACCGGATACCAGTCTGCAGTTGATCATGGCTGCCGAAAGGGGAATAATCGATTCAGTGGCACATCTGATTGAAAAGGGATATGATGTCAATGCAACCACCGATGAGGGAGTAACTGCCCTTATGTACGCTGCAGAAAATGGTTTTACTGAAATCGCCGGACTGCTTGTTGAAAATGGTGCGGATATCAATGCCGTTCCCTGGAATGGAATTACAGCCCTTTCAAGCGCATGCATCAATAATCAGTATGAAACGGCCCTCCTGCTTCTTCAAAACGGTGCAGATACCGAAATTCCCGATGTCGATGGAATCACTCCCCTTCTTTACTCTGCAGCCTATGATTATTTCGGGATTACCGAATTGCTGCTCATGTTCGGCGCCGATCCCGGTCATGAAGATCTTGAAGGTGCCACCGCACTTCACGCCGCAGCAATTTATGCCCAACCGGATATTGCATGGCTTTTAATGGATTATGGTGCATATATTGACAGCAGGGATAATTACGGATTCACTCCGCTGATGATGGCAGTCCAGCTTGCCAGGAATGAAATGGTTGATTACCTGCTGTTAAATGATGCCCGGATTGATCTGAAAACATATGACGGGTTCTCTGTACTGGCCATTGCTGTTGCGAATAATCATCCGGATCTGGCTGAAAAGCTCATTGCCCTTGGAGCCGATCCTAAAGAAAGAATTTCGTATGCGCACAATATGATGAACCTGGCAAGATGGCATGGTGATGAAAAGCTGATTTCCCTTATGGAAGAACACGGGGTAAGGGCAAACATACTGCCTGATTTCAGGAATCTGAGACTTTCTTACAATACCCTGATGAACACCGGCGATTTTTTCAACGGTCCACAGGCAACCCTTGAGGATGTAAAATTTAACCTTCTTCTGACTGCAGGCTGGTATACAAGGCCTGTCAGAAGAGCAGTTCTTGTGGAATTCAGCGAAGGATGGTATGACCAGTTATGGGAACAGAGGCACCTGTTTTTTGGTTCGCTGCATAAGAAATTTCCGCTGAGGTACCCGCTCGGCCTCAATGAAGATGGTTTTTATGCAGGGTTAAATGTTATGTATTCACGTGGACGGTACTGGGGCACATACAGGTACCCGGAACCACGATGGCATCTTCTGCCATCGGCGGGTTATTATAAATCCGGGAACTGGTGGTTCTATAATATAGGTTATGAATACCTGCAGCTGAATATTCCGGAAAAATCGCCTCACCGTATCATGTTCGGCGTCGGAATACGTTTAAATATTATTCGTGAACCGGTTATCTACAGGACAACATACTGGTGAAACAAACGATAAATGATTAAAAAATAAAGCTAATGAGAATGGACCGGACAGATACCCTGTTTTTACCAAATTTCACAGTTAAACTGATGAAAGTCCGCCGGACCGGTCTGCATGCAAAGTTTCTCTTTTTCATTATCATCCTGTTTTATGCTTCATCCTGCAATCCCGAGGAATGGCAGGTTGTTAACTGCGATGAATGTTATATTGAAAGGCCCGGGGAGGCTGAATTAAATATCAGGGTAACAATAAATAATCTTAACCCATCTGTACCTGTAAGTATATACAGCGGCAGGATCGAGGAAGAGATCCTGGTGCATGCCGATACCATAAGAAGTCCGGAATGGACAGTTATCCTTCCGGCCGATCAGTACTATACAATAGCAGCCACCTACCGGTCACATATCCATGAAGTCGGAAATGTCACTGCCATCGATGGTAATTTTGTGAGAACCGAAAGGGTAAGAACAGCCTGCGACGAGCCCTGCTGGGTTGTGCGCGGCAATAATTTCAATGTCCGGCTGAGATATTGAACCTGCAGGAAAGGCCAAACTCTCCATGCGGATCCCTGATTTCCAGTACAAAGCAAAAAAGCGAGGCCGTGACCAGGAAAACGGTTCATGCCGGGAGAATGCTTTAATGCCCGGCAGTTGGTCAATTATGTATTATTCAGTATTTTTGAACCAAACAGGGATCAAACTGGCATTATTAAACCAGGTTCCTGTGATTCAGAACCGGAAAATTAAATAAACCATTATGAAATTACCTGTTGTCATAACACTTATCCTCTTTTCAATGATTTCCTCTTCATGTAATTCAGATGGTCATGAACTTACAGTAATGACCTTCAACATAAGGTACGATAATCCCCGGGATGGTGAGAACCGCTGGGAAGCACGAATCCCGGTTGTAAAAGCCTATATGGACAGCGTGGCGCCCGATATAGCAGGCATGCAGGAGGTACTGCACAACCAGATCCATGATCTGCTTGAAATAATGCCAGGCTATTCATATACAGGTGTCGGAAGGGATGACGGGAAAACCGGTGGCGAATATTCACCAATCTACTTCAGGAATGACCGGTTCACATTAGGAGATCATTCGACCTTCTGGCTTTCCGAAACTCCTGATGTTCCCGGAAGCAGAAGCTGGGATGCTGCAATAACCCGGATAGTCAGCTGGGCAGAATTACATGACAGTCAAAGCGGGAAGACTGTTTATGTTTTTAATACACATTTCGATCATCGCGGTGTTGAAGCCAGGAGGGAAAGCATCCGGCTGATATCAGAAAAAATAGAGGAAATCGCTGGCGAATTTCCTGTTATACTGCTGGGCGATTTCAATATAAGAAAAAGCAGTGAAGACTATGATCTCATGACAAGTGTCTTTTCCGGAAACCGGCTGACGAACGTGGAATATATCTCCCGGACTCCGGTAACCGGGGCCGGATCAACGTTTAACGGGTTCAGGCATGATACCGAACCGAGAGTTATTGACTTCATCTATGTTGACCAGGGCTTCGGTGTTTCTTCTTACGGTGTGGACCGGGTAATTGAGGACGGGGTTTTTATTTCTGACCACTGGCCGGTGGTTTCTGTAATTACATATTAGGTACCTCCTTGAGCTTTTCAGGTTGAGTGAATGTTGAAAATATGGGATTTTCCACTAATTTTGTATCCCTTAAATGAACATGGCTTAATTTTAAATATTCACTTATGAAAAGAGTACTGATAGCAACAGGCGGGGGTGACTGCCCCGGGTTAAACGCCGTAATACGGGCATTTGTCAAACGTTCAGCCAGGGAAAAGAACTGGGAGGTAATAGGATGTATAAATTCATTTGATGGTATCCTGAAAGAACCAACCGAGATAGTTATACTGGATGAAAAAGCTGTTGCGGGAATTCATTTCAGGGGAGGAACCATACTGGGAACAACAAATAAGGGCGGCCCTTTTGAATGGCCCGTGAAAAACTATGACGGGACATGGGGGGCTGCGGATCGTTCTGATGAAATGTTAAGAAAACTTCAGTATATGGGAGTTGAAGCCGTGATCAATATTGGTGGCGATGGTTCCCAGAGAATTTCACAGGCATTGTATGAGAAGGGACTTAAAATTATAGGAGTTCCAAAAACAATTGATAACGACCTTCCATTTACCGATTTCACCTTCGGATACCAGACAGCAGTACAAATTGCAACAGAAGCTGTCGATAAGCTTGTAACAACCGCCGCCAGCCATAACCGCATACTCATACTTGAGGTTATGGGCAGGGATGCCGGATGGATAGCATTAAGCGCCTCTATTGCAGGAGGTGCCGAAGTATGCCTTATTCCTGAAATACCTTACGATATCGGGAAAGTGGTGAGCAGACTGGAATCAAGGTTTTCAAAGGGCAAGGGCTTCGCAAATATAGTAGTAGCCGAAGGAGCCAAACCAAAGGGCGGAGTGCAGGCAGGAGAAAAATCAAGCGAAGTGGGTTATCAGAATATCAGGCTTAGAGGTGCGGCTGCCCGGCTTGAAGTTGAGCTTAAGGAGGCCGGGGTTACTGCCGATATACGTGAAACCGTACTTGGACATCTTCAAAGGGGAGGCATCCCGGTGGCCTACGACAGGATACTTGCTACCCAGTTCGGGGTAAAAGCATTTGAAATGGTACTGGAAGAACGATTCGGAGAAATGGTAGCCTACAGGCATCCCAATATCATTTCCATTCCTCTTATTGATGCGATACAAAAGAACAAGTTTGTAACCGAAGGTTCGAATCTTGTTAAAACAGCCAGGGGGATTGGAATATCACTGGGAGATTAAAAAATTCACTGAAATCCGGTTATCCACCACATTTATCACATATGCCATCCGGGCAATTCCCCGCCCAAACATATATACATCTGATAATGAGGCTGCCTCAATAGAGCAGCCTTTTTTGCATGGTTATGATCAATAAGATAATGTTAATAACTTTAGGCAAATAGTCAGCATATTGGCGAATTGCTGACCAGAATATTTTGAAATGATATCCATTTTTCTTTCCTTTATTTCTTTTTATTTACGGAACGGTTATTAAACCTCAAACTAAAAATGAACTGATATGGAAAGTACCGCATTCGA
Organism: Bacteroidales bacterium; assembly: GCA_007123885.1. Taxonomy (GTDB): domain Bacteria; phylum Bacteroidota; class Bacteroidia; order Bacteroidales; family PUMT01; genus PXAP01. The sequence goes on from SLGC01000080.1 coordinate 13,347, forward strand.
TTTTAAAAATTTTGTTGAAGACTCCAAACAGGCGCTTTTAAATCCAAAAGATTATTTCAGTTCCATGACTCCCGCAGGAGGAATGGGTGTACCGGTAATTAAGGCACTTCTATATGGAGTGGTCGCAGGTATTATTAATCTCCTCTGGGGTATACTGAACATCAGTCCCCTGGCGGGAGGGATGTTTGGTATTGTTGCACTGATCTGGTCAATCGTGGGAGCACTTATCGGGCTCTTCCTGGGGGCCGTGATAATCCTGCTTCTTGTGGCTATTGCCGGAGGGAAGACGGATTTCGAACCCACTGTGCACGTATCTGCCGCCCTGCTTGTAATAATGCCGGTATCAGCATTTGTGAATATTTTTTCAGGTATCCATTTTATGCTGGGGTCATTATTGACACTTGCAGTTAACTTGTATGCCCTGTGGATGTTGTTCAATGCAATGACCCTTACCCTCAATGCGAAGGTGGAAACCTCGAAAATAATCATGTACGTGTTGGGCGGTATACTTATACTATTCACATTGATAGCATTTGGCACCAGGAGGGTATCAAGGAATTTTATGAGGGATATTGAAAGATACAATATGGATTTTGGCCATATCAACAACGAAAGTCCGGCAAATACATTTACCGGTTTTCACTCCGTTTACAACAGGCTGCAATCATAGGCCTCTTCTCCCCTGTAAAACTGCACCGGCCACCTGGTGCAGTTTTTTTTTGACTGAAACAGGCATCGTTCATCTGACTGCCCTTGCCAACGGCCTGGAAGAAAAGCGGCAAACCACCCGCCTGCCCTTCCGGTGTGACCAGTACCACACTATGCCCGCCATTCATCTCAAAGTCGCCGGCCCATTCACCTGTTGCAACATCCTTGATAATCCGGAATTGTACGGTCCGACCTGGAAACATCGACATAATAGGCTCCGCGGCTGCTGCCGTCCGCATCAATTAGCCAGGTTCTGATAGTGGTATCACCCTCCTCAAGATCAACCTTAAAGCTTACTGCCGTTGAACCCGCAACAACAGGTCTGGCCAGGTCAATATTCTCACCTATCTGCAGCCTGGCCTCCACGGCAGTTAAAGTAAAAGCAGCAGACTCAGGCCTTTCGCGTAATATGAACTCATACCGGCCCGGGGTGGTGACCCTTACCTGCCAGGGGCCGCTACTTTCAGGCCTGCCCACAATATGAGGCTGGTTCCAGGGTATATTCCTGACATCAGGTATCATCCAGTCATGTGCATTGAGCTGCACAGGGTTATGCCTGTCCGAACCAATATAAAGGGGAGTTGCCTCATAGAACCGGATGCTGATATCGTCCCACCATCTGTCATATTTCTCACCAAGATCCTGCGCTACTTCCGGATACCGGTTAATTACATTGTGCTGCTGACCGGGATCAGTTGACATATCATACAGCTCGGTATTGCCAATAAGCCGCCAGCGGTCTGTCATAACAGAGGTATCCTTCCATTTTACGGGATCCAGAACCCTCTGGTTATGAAGGAAAATGGTCCGCTCAGGCCACTCAGCGTCAGATCCGGTAAGCAACGGGACAAGAGATCTGCCGTCAAGCTTCAGACCGTCGGGGACAGGAATACCGCACAGCTCAAGCAAGGTAGGCATGATATCAATATGAGCTGTTATTGATCCAACATCATGTCCCCCCTTTATTCCGGCAGCGGGATAGTAAAAAAAGCCAAATACCCGGTGGCCGCCATCATAATGTGAACTTTTGGAACCACGCATACCGGCATTGAACCGCGAAGGCCACTGTTCCCGTTGTTCCGGAGGCCAGTTGCCCGGCCCCATACAGGTCCCGTTGTCCCCAATAAAGATAATGATGGTATTATCCATTAGTCCCCAATGCTCCAGCCTTTCCATCATTAGTCCAAGATTGTCATCAATATTGGTGATCATCCCCCAGAATACCTTCAAAGCCTCAGGCTCATCCAGATCGTCATACAGTGCACGGTAACGTTCCGGTACATGAGGCCGGGTCTGGTGAGCGGCATTTGTCGGCAGATAAAGAAAGAAGGGCCGGTCGCCGCTTTCGCGGATAAATCTCAGTGCCTCGCCGAACCAGACATCGGTACAGTAACCCTGGAACCGCCTCCAGGAACCGTTATCATTATAGTGATCCTCAAAATAATCATTTCCCCAGTAATCGGGAGTCTGCCCTACGCCACCCGCATAATGCACAATTGCATCGTCAAAGCCCCTGAACCTCGCTCCATAGGGATAGGAATCACCAAGATGCCATTTGCCGAATATACCTGTCCTGTAGCCTGCTGATTTGAATATTTGGGCAATAGTTGTCTCATCCTCCCTCAGAAGGTTCCTTCCCATAACAGTGTGCCATACACCAACCCTGCCCGAGTACCGGCCGGTCATCAATGCCGCCCTTGAAGGGGAGCAGGTTGGGTCAACATGAAAATTCTCCAGCCTCGAACTCATTTCGCGGAGGCGGTCCATGTTGGGGGTGATAAGATAGGGATGGTGGTGGGAAGATATGTCGCCGTATCCCTGGTCGTCAGTCATTATCAGGATAACATTGGGCTGATCGCCTGCATACATTTGATGGCCTGCCGTAAAAATCGCCATCACCCCGAATAGTTTAACCTGCTGTTTTAATGATCTCACTTTGTAAAATTGACTTAAAAATACCTGATCCGCATCACCGCGGTTTATGGCCCGATTACGATCTACCATCTTCTGATCAGGGGTTGTAATCTTAAATATTCCCCTCAAGCTTAAGTCCGTAGATTTTTGAAAAAGCTTTCATCTTTCTTGCATCACCCCTGTCTCCCCAGAAAAGAATAGGGTGCGGACCGTGATATGCATCACAAACATCATCGGTCCTGTCCAGTTCTACCAGTACCCGTGTCGCGCATCCGCCCGTGGGAGGTGATGCGGGTGAACCTATAACCTTTCCGGTCCAGCAGGACAACCTCTCTTCACCACTCAGATATTTGGCAAGCATAACAGGTTCTCCCGGCGTCCATTGAACATCAAGTGCCGCTGTTTTTGGAAGCTGGTGAAAAAAGGGCCGGACAAAATAATCCTGTTCAGGACCTCCCGGCCCCTGCAGTTTAGTTGCACAGGTACAGTGGGAGGCAAAATAAAGATTCTCGCTTGTATCAAACTCAGGATTATGCATAAAACCAGCTCTTTCAAATAACCACCGGCCAAGCATCTGGGTTATTGTTCCGTCAAGATGATTTTCACATCCGCAGGGAATCAGATCACCGTTATTCATGGAAAAGCTGAGGCATGGTTTGCGGTGCTTGAGCATCAGACACTGAATAGTTATTGCATCGGCACCATATTTTTCCATGATCTGTTTTACAGTATAATGGGAGCGAATACCCTCAACAAAATAATGATCTGTTACATCCATTACCTTCATTGCATTCCTCTTAAGATCCATTGCTTCGCTCACAATCCTGTCATCCGCCTTTATCGAGTCAAACAGGCTGTTGAATTCCCCGGCAGGAACATCAACAACTTCGGTATTCAAAAACTCCTCCCGTGATTCTGCCATCTTGCTGACATTGTCTGAGACCCTCAGAAGCCGGCTCTGTGCCATCATCTTTTTGGCACGCACAGCAATTAGTCCCCGCTCGATCTCATCCCAGTTTTCAATAGAATGAATATAATAAATACCCTTTGTATTCATAAGATTTGCAGGTGGGAGCTGATGATTCGACCCGACAGGCTGATATACAATGGCAGCAGGTGCGGTCCTTGTGGCTATTTCAAATGACCAGCCGGCAAAAGTGTTCCAGAAATTGACAACCAGTACGGCATCAAAATTTCCCGAACCGGTTTCTGTTATAAATTCATCAACCTTAGTTTTCTGGTATAAAGCTTCCGGAGCAAAAGTGACTTTTACATCAAGTTTTTCTGCAATAGATCTGATTTTTGAAGTAAAAACCTGTTCCTGCCTCTCCGGTTCAAATTGGTTGCCAGGCCAGGTAAACCAGTTATTGGGCGCCCACTGATCCTCATTCTTTCCCTCATTAACAACGTCGGCAGGTGGATACAGGAATACCACACTAACTCTCGCGGGTTCTTTGCTTAATCTTTTTAAAGTACCGGGAAACGGACTCAAGTTGCTGTAGTCAGTAAAAAAATCAGATCCCATGACAGATATACCACCAGCCATGGCAAAAGTTACAGAACCGGAAGCCTTGATTGTCCGGCCGATAAACTGACGCCGGTTCAGACTCTCAGAAAAACAGGAATTGCACATAATTTGGTCCTCCTATTATTTTATTATCAGGGTATTTTATGAACAAAACACATCACTTTTCCTTGTTTTTATTTTAGTTAAAGTTAACCTAAAAAATTATCCGCCACCAAAGAATGGTGGCTTTATTCCCGGTTTTTGCTTCGCATCGCGAATTTTTTGATCACTCATGCCTTTCGGGCAAAGTCCAGCAAGGACATTACCGCGCCTTAGTTTTTTTACCCCTACCGCAGGGGCAGGGGCATTATGTGAAGTTTTTAATTATTTTTACCGCATGGAAAACCCCGGTGAAAAAGCAAGACGTTTTGGTACGGCACCTGTTTTTTTTACAGCAATAACCACAATATTGGGAGCAATCCTTTTCCTCAGATTTGGATATGCTACAGGAATGCTGGGTTTCTGGGGAGTGATGCTGATAATCCTGGTCGGCCATATGGTCACCATCCCCACTGCACTGGCACTGTCTGAAATAGCAACAAACCAAAAGGTTGAAGGAGGAGGTGTATATTTTATAATATCCCGGTCATTTGGCCTTAATACAGGTGCCACAATTGGCATAGCCCTTTATCTTTCCCAGGCAATAAGTGTGGCTTTTTATTTAATAGCCTTCGCAGAGGCATTTGAGCCTTTTTTCAACTTTGTTTACAACCAGTACGGGCTTGTTTTGCCAAGGCAGACCATCAGTATTCCCGCCTTTCTCGTTCTGACGGCTGTTATTCTCAGAAGAGGAACAAACCTTGGGCTTAAAGTATTGTATTTTGTTGCAGCTGCATTATTTATTTCGCTCCTCCTGTTTTTTACCGGAGAACCCGGCAATCCCGTTGAGCCGGGCATGACAAATTTTACATTCAGGAACCCGAATGAATTCTTCTTTGTTTTTGCGATTATTTTCCCAGCATTTACCGGTATGGCTGCAGGGGTGGGCCTGTCAGGCGACCTGCGGAATCCTGCAAGATCCATACCTCTTGGTACAATATCGGCAACTTTGATAGGCATGGCAGTCTATATTTTTGTGACATGGAAGCTTGCAGTTTCTGCCAGTCCTGCCGACCTGGTCGATGATCAGCTTATCATGGGCAGGATTGCCATTCTGGGACCATTGTTAATTCCGCTTGGACTTGCTGCTTCAACATTATCCTCCGCCCTTGGCTCGGTTATGATCGCTCCCAGGACATTGCAGGCACTTGGAGCGGACAGGTCGTTTCCGGGAAGGAAGATGAATTATATTCTTGCACGTGGGCGTACAGAAACAAACGAGCCTTATAATGCCACACTGCTGACATGCATCATTGCTTTTTTCTTTGTTGCCGTGGGAAATGTGAACATGGTCGCACAGATCATTTCCATGTTTTTTATGGTTACGTATGGTTCGCTCTGCCTTATCTCTTTCCTGAACCATTTCGGATCTGATCCATCCTACCGCCCCTCCTTCAAATCAAGATGGTACCTCTCCCTTGCAGGGTTCCTGATTAGTTTGTGGCTGATGCTGATGATAAGCACTCCGTATACAATTGTGGCATTTGTTATTATGGGAGTTATTTATTCCTGGATATCCAGGCATCATAAGGATAGGAAGGGACTGGAAGCCATTTTCCAGAGTACTTTTTTCCAGCTTGCAAGAAAAATACAGATATATCTTCAAAAATCGGAAAAGAAGAAAGATACCTCATGGCGCCCTTCCGTTGTTTGTATATCCAAAAACACCTTCAACCGGTCCAAACCGTTTGAACTGATAACCTGGATCTCCCACAGGTATGGCTTTGCCACATATATACACCTTATTGAAGGCTATTTTTCAAGGGCTACATACAGGCAATCGGCCGAAGAGCTGGAACAGCTGATAAAGTTATCTGAAATTGAAGAAAGCAATGTTTATGTCGACACGCTGATCTCACCCTCATATACTTCGGCTATAGCACAGGTTATTCAACTGCCAAGCATATCGGGAATGGAAACCAACATGGCACTGTTCGAATATGAACAGGGCCATACCGGTGAGCTATGTCAGATAATAGATAATTATGCCCTTGTAAAAGCAGGGAATTTAGATGTTTGCATCTATGCCTGCTCACAAAAGATCATGAACTTCAGGCAGGGGATCCATATCTGGATAAAACCGACCGATTCTGAAAATGCAAACCTGATGATACTTATTTCTTATATTATCCTCGGCCATCCACGCTGGAGAAAAAGTTATATAAAAATTTTCAGCCTGTGTAAGGAAGAAGAAAAGCAACGGACCCTGGATCATATAATCAGGCTTATCGAGGAGGGAAGGCTACCGATATCTTCAAAAAATATAGAAATAATCACCATTAAGGAGGATGTGAACCCAAAAATGATTATAAATGAAAGATCTGAAAATGCAGGTCTTACCATGATAGGCTTCAGGAGTGAAATGGTTAAGCAATACGGGAAAAAGCTGTTTGAGGGCTATGAAAGAATCGGTGATGTGATATTTGTTAATGCAAATAAATACAAGGACATAAAATAGGCTGACAGCCATCAGGCTGCCGGGCAAAAGGAATCTTTTCCTCAAAAAGGCGGGATGCAAGATCTTCCCGGGGTCAAAAATGCGGGCCTTTTATGAATACCGGCGGGTATGGTTTGCCCGCCGGAATAAAACTGGAACCCATGACCGTATCAGGCGCGCCAGGGTCTTGTACGGTTTGTATTTCCCAGTATATCAAGGGCAATATTGCAATCCTCAACTATCTGGAAATCGTACATGCCGACACAAATAAAATCGGCTCCTGCATCAAAAGCAGCCTGAAAACCTTCCTTTGGTCTTATGGCTCCGGCAGCCAGTACCTTGAATGCTATCCACGGCTCTTCCAGTTTATTCATAAAATCAATCGTTTCCTGTGGCTTGAAGCAGTATATGTTGTCCTTATAACCCCTGTCAACCGTACTTAGCTGTTCGGCATCGACTTCGGCCGACCAGTAGTTGAGGTTATGGAAGGTTTTCACCCAGTAATCAGGCTTTATGCCCTGCTCCACACATCCCTGTATGGTTTCAATCCGGTGGGCGCCAATACCGGCAAGTTTTCCATAACTCCTTATCAGTTCCAGTCCCCCGGCGATCTCATCAAGCTTCCCGTCAACATACAGCCTGTCAGCCGTTCCACCCTGGCAATACATTGATGTTGCACCTACCTCTTCGGAAAGCATGATGCCTGCCTGGAAACCGTCACGATGCCCGCAGTCGGAGATAAACTTCATGGTGCCACCGGTTTCACGCCAGTACTTGTTCATTATTCTCCCAAGCGCCGGGTTTGTTATTATAGAATCCACACCGCAACGTTCTGCCAGCATCAGGGTACTCATTATCCGGTCATCGGTATGATATTTCTTAACCAGTTGAGATACATATATAAGGTCACGGGCATGTGCCCAGCCACCGATCAGGTTTCCTCCCATGATAAGCCTGCTAAGCTCAAGGTCGCCTATCTTTCCTTTTGGCATCGGGCCTTTCAGTTCATCCAGCCGGGTAACATTGAAACTCAGTAATGTTGCCCCCGTGCTGGTATCCAACTGCTGACCGGCCAGGTATTTTTCCTCGAAACTATCCCATTTTCTTTTCCGGTAAAAGGCATAGGCGAAGGCGCCTATAAACGGAAGGCTGATCAGATCACGTAAAAGCTCCCTTCTTTCCATTGATGTTCCCTCCCCCTTCACGTTGGGTACGGGAGCATGGGCCTTCTCCTCCTTCCACCGCAGGATCATCCTGTCAAGTCCGAACAACAACCTGTTGGGCAGGAAGACGAATACCAGCAATACAAGTGCCTGTATCAGTGTCCGGTTCACCCACAGGTAACTGCCTTCGGCAATTGTGCCGAATGTATATCCCGGGATGGGAGGATGGGCTGCAAAATACATCAGCAGCAGAAAAAAACCGGCCAGCGAGAACCAGCGTACAAGCAGTCCCGTAATAAGCGAAAGCCCTATGAAAATGAGTCCCCACACATTTATGAAATCCACTATCCCAAGCAGGAATGAAGATTGTGAAATTGCATAAAATAAATCGGCAAATATCCACCTTGAACTTGCAAGAAAAGGCCTTGCTGTCCATCCGGGTTCGATCAATTTGACTATCCCTTCATAAAGGAAATACCATCCGGTGAATATCCTTAAAAAAGTGAGCGAAAATAAAGTTACCTTCTTCATACCGATGTTATATTTATTAATTCAAAATTAGCAGAAAAAACCTCCAAATTCCCGGAAAAGTATTAAAAAATATCCAAATAGGTGTTGTTAAGTCAATTTTTTTATCCCCGACGGTAAACAATTTATCCCTGGCGGGAACCTGATCAGCATGATCAGGGCAAAATATTACAAACAGGCTGGTTTAACCATGGCCATGTTACTGTTTTACCCGGCACATTTTAAATAAGTCCTGGTACATTGCCGTTCTGATAATAATTATTATCTTGACCTGCAGGATTCCCATGAGTTTTTTAACAACAACATAAACCCTATTCCATATGAAACTCAATATCAGAATTTTAATCCCGACATTGATCCTGCTGTTTACAATATCTGCTTCAGGGTGCCGGGAAGAGCCGGATTTAAAGATCTACCATGTTACGGCCGAGCTTAATAAAGGCGAAACGGCAGATATTGAACTGGTCAACGGAGAAATTGTAACATTATCGCTTCTCGATATCTCTGTTTTCAGGGATTCTCTCCGCGGGGCTGTAAGAGATGTCCGGGTAAGGGTTTCCGTTGATGGCGAGGAAATAACTATAGGATCCGGAAATTACCATTTACCCGTCACCACCGGCAGGGTTAAGATCGACTGCCCTGTGATAAAGGAATTCACAGTGTCCAGCTATTACCGTCATGATGGTGAGCTGCCTGCTGATGCAAGAATAAGGCTCTGGCCGAAAGATTCACCTTATATAGGACCTGGAACATTCGGCTTTCCCCTTGAACAGGCCTGGCTGGTAAACAGGATGCAGTCACAGAACGAACTAGCAGGACTTGGATGGGCGGAGAACCTCCGGAGCACAAATCATGGATACCATTCAACTCACGATTTCGGAGGAGCGGAAGGGATGGATGTCATTCTGGCGGCAACCGGCGGACTGGTTGTTTCGTCCAGCAATGAAGTCCTTGAGGGATTTGAAGACCTTCCGGGCGATGTCAGGCCGGATGTGGTATGGGTGGTCGATGGCAGGAACTGGTACTACCGTTACAGTCACCTGAACAGTATCGAACCGGATATAGTTCCCGGCGCCAATATAGAAATGGGGCAAAAATTGGGCTACATGGGTAAACAGGGTGGCAGCGGTGGATGGGTGCATCTCCATTTCGGTGTGCACCATAAAAATCCTGAAACCGGCAGGTGGGAAGTTGAGGATGCCTGGCCTTTTCTATGGGAAGCATACGTGAATGAATACGATCCGCAGGTAGTTGCTGTAGCCAGACCCCGGCAGCTGCTGTGGACCGGACAGGAAACTGCTCTGGATGGCAGCAAATCAGTAAGCCTGGCCGGAGATATTATATCCTGGGAGTGGAAATTGAGTGATGGAACTATTGCATCGGGACCTGTGCAAACTATGACCTATAAGGTTGCCGGCGAATACAGTGAGATCCTTAAGGTAACTGATTCAAAAGGAAACGTGGATTATGATTTCATGAACCTGCAGGTATTTGACCGGGATAATCCGGAAAATCAGGTACCCACCATACATGCAGTATTCCATCCCACTTTGGGTATCAGACCCGGAGATCCTGTTACGTTCCTGGTGCGGACTTTCGGAAGCCAGACAGGCGAAGAGGTGTGGGATTTCGGTGACGGATCACCCGGGGTCACCGTTAACTCGGGTGTTGTGCAGCGTCAGACACAGAATGAGGGCAGGTATGCAGAGACTGTTCATTCATTTGCAACACCCGGCCATTATGTTGTCAGGGTAGAAAGGACCAACGAGCATGGATATACGGCAATAGGGCATCTTCATGTGGTTGTGAATGAATAAGCCTGCTATTCCAGGGCCAGGATGATCTGGCCGGCAACGGCCAGGAAGTCGGCCGGTTCAATCCCCCTGTATCCGAATCCCACAGAGGCATTTGCGGTGTGAACAATTACCAGGTCCATGGATGGAACAATGTAAAGATACTGTCCTCCGGCCCCGATCCCGTAAAATGCATTGTGTTCCGTATCTATCCACCAGTAATAGCCATAGCTCATTGTCATTTCTTCCAGTTCTGTATTAAACATCGGGTAGGTTGATATTTTCATCCATTCCTCCGATACGATCTGCTTGCCGTTCCAGTTGCCTTTCCTGAGACAGAACAAGCCGAACCGGGCAAGATCACGGGGAGTAAGATGAAGGCCGGTCCCGCCGAAATGCAGTCCGTCGGCATGCTGTTCCCAAACAAAATCTGAAATACCCAATGGTTCTAGCAGCGCCGTTACCAGTGAGTCTGTAGTGGATCCTCCGAAGGCCTCCCGCAAAACGCCCATTGCAAGCTGCGGAGTACCATAATTGCAGGCAAAATGGGTTCCGGCAGGGTTTAATAGCTTCCTGGTAAGTACAATCCTCATGCTGCTCGGATACCGTTTTATGTTGAAAAGTTCCCTGGTATCCAGGTCATCATCCCATGACAATCCGGTACGCATAGTAAGCACGTGCCCGATAGTTATTTCTCTTTTATCACTGTTCCCGTCAAAATGGCCGGGAATGAAATTATAAAGCAGGGCACCTGTATTAAGAAAATTATTATCCCAGGCAAAACCTGCCATCACCGAGGTAAAACATTTTGTAATGCCCCTGATGCTGTTCTTTTTTTCCCTGTCCCCGGCATCACGGAAATACGATTCGGAAACCAGCTTGCCGTTTTTCACAATAAGAAGGGACCGGGAAGTGATGAACCTGTCGCCCGAAAACATCATATCATAGACAGCCTGCAGCTCTTCGGCATTGAATCCTTCATCCGCTGCATCAGAAATAACCCATCCATCACCGGTTTCCTGCGGTTGAAAATTCATGGAAATTATGTATTCACCTTCCGGAAGACAGGAACCGAGTACCTGTACTGCGAGAATAAACAAAATCATCATCTTTAGAAAGCTGGCGGTCTTCATGATCTGGTCATTATTCAGGTTTTGTGGGTGCCGGGCAATTACCAGACAAAAACGTCATAGAATATCCTGATAAATACACTGTTGAAAAAATATATGGCAGGAGCAGGTTCAGAAAATCTTGCAAAATCCAGCTCATAACCAACACTTACAGAGCTCCTCCGGGAACTGGAAAGCTCTGCCAGCAACAGCAGATTGGCTCCCTGCATGTTGTACCAGGTTGCAAACTGCGGATTCTCATGCAGGCGTTTTGCATACTCAACAAATCCGGGCAACTGATAATTATAATGATTCCCCACGGCAGGCCTTGATATTATTCCTGCAAGCGGCAACTTAAGCTCCACCAAGGCTTTGCGGTTATCACCTATGGCAATATCATATATATAATGCAGTTCGGTCATATAGGATGTTGCCCAGTATATATGATCCGGATCTTCGTTAAGAAACCTGTATATCCTTGAAGTTGCATTGATCCCTCCCCCCAGGTATGAGAAGGCTTTCTCTCCCGATAACCCCTCAATACGCCTGGTAAGTCCAAAAACAAATTCGGGTTGCACATAGATGGAGTTGAATCCCAGACTGTTCCACAGATAATCAGCCCTGCCCCCGACAGAAAAATACCTTCGAATCTCATCGTATGATCTGATCGATACTATTTTCAGTTCGCCGCCTGGTCCATTGTAACGAAGCGGTGAAAAATGCATATCATTCAGCTGCATCCAATGCAGACTCAAGGATATTCCCGAAGATCTGGTGTCGAATGTTTTCCAGGCAGGGGACTGGCCATAGGATCCGGTCAATGATAACAGAACCATAAGTATGAACAGGAACAGGACTTTCATATTATCGGCTCATTCGTTTTGACAAGCATACGACAGGAATGCAGATTTTGTTCTAAAAATCAGCATTTAATTAATAATTTGGTCCGGGTAAAAAGAAAACAGCTGTCCGTTGCCGGACAATCGCTATTCATAAGCGCACGGATAAATTTCAAAAGCAAATTTCAAAAGCAAATTTCAAAATCATGGTTTACATATGATTATATAAGCATTACACATAATGGTATATTTCTTGTGTTTATAAATCTATAAATCCATATCCGATTTATCCATGA
>SLGC01000352.1 GCA_007123885.1 Bacteroidales bacterium
GCCATACAGGGGACCCATGGCACCGCCTATTTTCATCATGAGTATCCTGGCAAGGACATTCAGGGAATATGACAGATCGCCTGCCTCTTTATCAAGGGCCTCCCTGCAAAGGGTAAACCCTTTATTCATGTTTATTCCATGATCGCCGTCTCCGATTGCCCCGTCAATATCACTGAGGTACTGTTTGTTTTCCTGAATTGCCCTGATGAGCATGTCCATTATCTGGCTACCCTCCTTATTGGTGAAAGTTTTCATACTCACGTAAGTGTTATTTTTCATGGAACTGACGCAATCCGGTGGAATCGGCCTCATAATCGATGCATTCCCTCAATTCATCGTCAAGTTTCATTACAGAAAGCGTGGCCCCTGCCATTTCAAGGGAGGTGAAATAGTTACCCACATAACTTTTATGGATCCGGATCCCGGTTCCGGAGAGAATCCTTTCAACCTCATTATAGAGAATGTACAATTCCATGACCGGGGTTGAACCCAGTCCGGACAACAATACTACTACATCATCACCTTTGTTGAATGGCAGATCCGGCAGGATCACATCACACATGCGCCGGGCCACATTTTGTGCAGGTTCAAGATCGGTGATCTCGATGCCCGGTTCCCCGTGATGGCCTATGCCAACTTCCATTTTCCCCGGCTCAACCGAAAAATTGGGGTGACCCACTTCGGGAATGGTGCATCCGCTCAGGCCAACCCCCATGCTCCTGGTATTGTCTATTGCTTTTTGGGCAACCGCGATCACCTGGTCAAGATCGCCTCCCATGGCGGCTTTTGCCCCACCTGCCTTCCACATAAGGATCTCACCTGCCACTCCGCGGCGTTTTTCAGCCTCGGCTGCAGGAGCAGACGGAACATCATCGTTGGCAACCACTTTCTGCACACGTATGCCGTCTTCTTCAGCCATCTCCATCGCCATGGCTACATTCATATTGTCGCCGGAATAGTTACCATATAAGATCGCCACACCTTCTCCCGAATCAGCAGCCTTTATGGCATCATAAAACATCTGTGCCGGCGGAGAGGTGAATATCTCTCCCACGGCTACCGCATCGACCATGTTCCTGCCCAAATACCCTATAAATGCGGGCTTATGGCCTGATCCGCCCCCGGTTACAATTCCAACCTTGCCCTTAACGGGAGCATGTTTGTATTTCAGGACTCTTTCATTGCCGGTGCCGGCAATCAGGTCCGGATGAGCCTTAATAAATCCCTGGAGCATTTCGTCCACGACCTGGTCTGGTCTGTTGATGAATTTCTGCATAATTTTTATTTTTTTTATTCTGGATTGGATGCCAAAATCCTGGTTTGGTGTTTTTTCCGGTCGACTGCCATCACTCCCCGCTGCCGGGATGGAACGATCTCTTTTCAAGGGCTCTCATCTGTTCGACCTTCTCGGTTGATCCTCCCCCTGCAAAATCGGATACCAGCCAGGCATCAACCACCTTTTTTGCCACCTCCGGTCCAACGACCCTTTCGCCCATTGTAAGGACATTGGCATTATTGCTTTTTACAAGCCTTTCGGCGGAATATACATCATGGCAAACCCCTGCAAAAACTGTCTCCACCTTGTTTGCAATCATCGCCATCCCAAGGCCGGTACCGCACATAAGTATGCCCCTGTCAAAATCACCGCTTTTCACTCTCACTGCAAGGTTGTATCCTATTTCCGGGTAATGGGCTCCAGGGCTGGTCCCGGCATAGTCAAGGTCTGTCACCTCGACTCCCTTGCTTTTAAGATGTTCCAGTATGACCTTTTTCAGGTTAACGGCTGCATCATCGCAATCTATCGCTATTCTCATTTTATTCGTTTAAAATTAAACTTCACTTTGTTTTTATGAAACTCCCATGAACCCCCTTGCGTGAAACCTTGAGAAGGCGATGGAGATTTATCATCACCTGGTTACCTCAGGCATTATCCGTGCAAGGTATTTAAGGCTTTCCTCAACCCAGTGGTCAGGATCATCAACAAATCCGCCGCTTGCCTCGCTGCCCATCTCTATTCCGGCAACACAGGGCTCACCGTATCTTTTACAGTTTTCTTCAATTCCAAGCTCGATAAGCTTATCGACATATGCCTTGAAATCAACTGCTCCGGTACCCAGAATGGAATTTGTGTGGGCGAATGATTCCGTTTCGCTCAGATGGACATGCAGCAGCCGGCTTTTTAATTTTTCAAGCTGTTCCGGCCCCTCCCGGGTAATGACAAGGTGCCCGACATCCACATTGGGGTAAACGTTCGGCAGACCAATATCCTCGATGGACTTCGCAAGCTTGTATGTATTGTTGCAGATAAAATAAACATGCGGATCGAGCTCAATGCCCACCAGCAGGTTTTTATCAAGGCACCAGTCGGCGAACCTCCCCACGTTCTCAAGCATATAAAGCCATGATTGTTCAGGGGTAACCCCCAGCTCATAAAGACCTCCTCCCCAGCAAACAAGCAGCTGACGGCCGCCCAGCTCCATCAGGAAGTCGGCACAGACTTTCATGTAATCAAATACCGCGTCACGCTTAGCCTTGTCGGGATGGGCGGTGTCTTTGGTAGCCACCAGCAGCATCTGGGTAGAATGTATGTCATTATCCTTTACGATCCGTACGGCTTCTCTTTTCTGTCCGGCCGACATGGTCAGTGGATTGCCTTTGCGGATCCCGGCATATTCAATATACCTGAACCCGAATTTGACTGCGCTCCGGAGAGATTCTTCCGGGCCTTTGTTACCAACTTCATAAACCAGTGTGTTAAGTGCAAGCTTCATAAGTAAATATTTGCTTAAAAATATTGGGTTTATTGACAGGATTGTATTACCGGCGTTATACGGGTTTATTTTTGTTATTCCTTTTGAATTGGTTTATCTGACTTCATAAACAACCACATGATAATTGCAAGTATAGACAGAGCCGAACATACAAAGAAAAACACGCGGTGATCGCCTGTCCATGCCAGAAGGTACGGAAACGCGATGATCGTTACAAATGCACCCAGGTTGCCTGCCATGTTCATGGTTCCGGATACCGCCCCTGAATTTTCCTTGCCAATATCAATGCAGAAGGCCCAGGAGGGACTGAGGGTCATATCGGCGCCAAAGATTGCCAGGGAAAGGAAAATTATGGAAACCTGGGGGGATTCTGCAACCAGCATAAGTATCATGCCTGCGGCTGCAAACGAGAATCCAATAATTGCCGGTAATCTGCGCGAATAAGTCAGATTTTTTGTCCGGCTGTAGGTCCGGTCCACCAGCCACCCTGAAAACCAGTTTCCAAGGGCGCCGGCAAGTAACGGAACACTTGAATAAAATCCTGCCTCGACCCCGCCCAGTTCAAAGCGATCCTGCAGATAGGGGTACATCCAGGAAAGGGTGAAATAGAAAGTAAAGTTGCTGGCAATATACTGCCCCATGGCAAGCCACAGGTTACCCGATTTCATCATTGTAAAAAATGGAAGCGCTGTTCTTACCGGCGATGGCTGCTGCCTTGTCTTCAGGATATATTCTTTTTCCTTTTCACCAATGTATTTATATTCTTCCGGTTTGTCCTTGAACACAAAATACCATATTATGGCGTACATGATACCTGTTACTCCAAAAAATACGAAAGAATACCGCCAGCCTATAAGCCCGATCAGATATGCTACAAATGGCAGTGCCAGTGCTGCCCCGATCCGGGAGCCGGAAAAATTTATGCCCTGTACAATGCCCCGTTCCTTGAGGGGGAACCAGTTATAAGCCACTTTCGATAATGCCGGGAATGCCCCCGCTTCGCCGGCACCAAAGAAGAACCGGACGGCCAGCATCGACCAGAAGGACCTCATGAATCCGGTAAGGGTTGTAAGGCAGGACCAGAATATCACAATAAAGGTGAGAACGAACCTGGGGCCCCGTGCATCGGCAAAATAACCTGTTGGTGTCTGAAACAGTGCATAGCCAAGTGTAAAAGATGCCATGATCCACCCCCATTCGGTAAGTGTAAGATTAAGATCGGTTACAATCGAATCTTTTGCAGCAGATATTACAGCACGGTCAATATATAAGTTAACTGTATGAATAAAGGTGAAAAACAGCATTACAAATCTGATGGGGAACAGGGTGCGCTTCATAGCCTTTTAAATAAGTAAGGTTTTTGAATATGTAAAACAAATGAGACGATAATGATTTGTTATGTGCCGGTGTTAAGTCTATGCCCTTCGGATTTTTGTTCTTCGATTTTTTCCAGAATCTTTGCCCTGGATTTGCTGAAATGGTATTTGAGAAGCCGTTCGGCCTTATTCCCATCATTTTTTGAAAGGGCATCTATTATATCCATGTGTTCCTGGAAAGTTTCAGCGGGCCCCCTTATCAGTCCACGCTGATATGTTCGGGTTATCACATTGCCAAGCATTTCCATCTTCTCGAGGATCCTGTTGCCGCTGATCCTAATAAGGGTATTGTGAAAAGTATAATCCGCCTCCTCATACTTGATCAGGTCGGCATTTGCCGGGTCGGAAGAAAAAGGAGAAAAAAGATCACATAAAAATTTGATTTCGGTCGGAGTTATTACCTGGGCGGCTCTGCGGGCAGCCAGTCCCTCTATGGCTTCCCTGCACTCGAAGGCATCGGCAATTTCGTTTAAATCGACCTTTTTGACAAATATGCCCCGCCTGGGAATATGTTCAACCAAAAGTTCATTTTCAAGCATCTGAAATGCCTTGTGCAGTGGCATCCTGCTCACGCCCAGTTCCTCCGCCAGCTTTTCCTGGATCAGTTTCTGACCGGGATAAAGCTCATCGGTCAGGATCATTGCCTTGATCCTCTTATACGCCTGGTAGCTGAGATCGTAATATTTCAGGTGATTATCCATTACTAAGGCCCCCCGTATGGCCACCAGGGATTCCGGTGATATAATGACTCGATAACCACTTCGGTGTCGCCGCTCATATATCGTGCCTGCGCCTTTACCCAGTGTTCCCCGGAAGGGAGATCATCCAGGCGAAAATCAAATGGCCTTGCCGACAGTGTCTTAATGACCTCATTATTGACAATTATCTCAACACTCCCGATTGCTTCGGGGCGTGCACCGTCCAGTTTCACTTTTCCTTCCCCGATCCTGCCCCCCATTTCAACCACTAACCGTGGGGTTCCGGGATAACCGGTAATACGGGCACACATTTCAAAGAAGTCGATTTCCCTGCCGGTAGTAATATGCCAGTGGGCCGGAATGCTCTGGTAACCCATGTTATAATCATGATGCTCATGAGCCAGGCGGAAATCAAAGTTTCCCCATGATGCATAATTCTTAACGGCCACGGCAAAATTATTGCCTGAATCTCCCCATCCCTGGGCTTCAACACGCCATGGCTGATCATCCTCATTGTTTACAACGGGCATGGGAGTATAAACATCCTGCCGGCGCACCCTTCGTATCATTTCAGCCATCCATTCAGGGTCACTTACACCGTTTCCGTGAAGCAACACATAATCCGATGCACCGACAATATTTTCGGGAGGAACGCTTCCACCGCCAAGTGATGTCCCCGCATACAGCCTGCGGCCGTTCAACTCAATATCCCTGACAAGCTGAATGAGTTCATGCACGCGGTGGCACTGAAGGATCTCATGGTCATCGTAACGAACATTGCATTCATTGTTGATCTCGATTATCACATTCCTGTATCCCTTTTCGAGGATCCAGTTTGTGACATTCTCAACGGCCCTGATGACAGCAGCTTCATCGGTAAGGTTTCCATCCTGTCCGAAATAAAAATAGCCGAGAATAACAACCATCCCAAGGTCATCGGCCCTGTTGAGGACCCTTTCAAGCCGGTTCATGAAATCACGGCGCAGCGACCCGTCGGGGGCAAATGCAGAATTGTCCCACGGCTGGTGATTGCAGTAACCGTAGGGGCAGCCGCCCTGGAGATTGAGCGTGAATGCAAGCATGCCATGTTCCCGCCATGATGCCATGGCCTCAGTATATTCGCTGGTATTCCTGTCAGGATCCCATTGCCGGGTGTCGGGGTATACCCATTGACCCCTTGTTGCCGGATTAAGGTCATCAAAAATTCCCTGCACGAGACGGGCATTCATGAGAAGTCCCTCGACAGGGTACTCTTCACCATATGATGTTACCCATTTGCGACCCCTGTAGGTGGGCTCGCCATTAATGTAAAACTGCTCACCGACAATGGTAACTTCGGTTTTCATTTCGCGCTGTTCCTGCTGACCGTGTGTGGCAGGCCGGGCACATGAAAGCTGGGCCATCATTAGGATGATGCCAGTGAACGCTAAGACAGGGTTCAGGAAAGTTATCCTGGCTAAAATAGTTCTTTTCATAATGTGGCGGCTAGGTTTTGTATTTTGTATACAAACATATGAAATAAAAATTCCCGATGCAAAAAATTAACATGGAGCGTGGATGAGGGACTGGCGGAACCGGCCTGCTACCTGGAGGTTAAAACGACGATCCAGTGGCCCTGGCCGGGTGCCCGGAGATCAATTATATCACCGCCAGAGATTTCCTACGCAGGTTATTTTGTGAAACATCCACAAAAGAATACAGGTCAGGATGATTAAAAGTCCTGAGGTGCATCGGATCTGTCAGGTCCCCAGGCATCCCACATCTCGGTAACCTCAATATTTACATTTGCTTCCCGGGCCCTTTCCCTTAAATGGTTTGCCCAGTACCGGGCCCATTTCAATGAAATTACTGAACTGATCCCAGTAGTCTTCATTCCAGCGGCCCAGGTCATACAGGCCGGTTTCCTCATGGTTCATAACTCTAAACCACTGTAACCACAACACGCTGAAATCTCGTAAGTGGCGGAGACCCTGTATCGGTAACCTCAAGTATTATGTGGATAATATCGCCCGGTCGGGCATCGGAAGGGACGATAAAAGAGGCCTCCTGACTGTTTGCATTTTCAATCGTTACATTATTTCGATAGGTGCCTGCCTCAGCATACTGCCACCAAAAATAACTCACCCTGTCCCCATCAGGGTCAGTGGCGGTACCGCTTAGCTTAACCGCCGCGCCAATGCCTGCATTCAGGTCATTGGGATGATTCAGTTTCACAACGGGAGGATGGTTGGCATTTTCGTAATCCCTCACACACCATTCTGCCCTTGCTGCAAAATCGTTCTGAAGCATCTTCACCCAGCGTAACTGAGGCCAATAAGGATCCCATTCATTGGTGTAAGGATTGAAATCGGTAACAGTTGCCATATCTTCCCATTGATCGGCCCAAACTCCTGGGTCTTTTTGAGACTGTTCAAAACGGCCGCCCAATCCCCCATAACCGGGATTATCCACATGTCGCAATCCAACCCTGAAATCAAATGCATATAACCAGGCAGGAGTATCCCACTCCGAAATTAAATCGTACCGGATATACCCCCTCTCAACTAAATCAGGGGCTAATTCAAAATCATGGTAATTAACATCATAATCGCCCTCAACCGGCTGTCCGTCATCATATGTAAAATACCTTGCCAATAAAGGGCCACGGTCATATTTGATATTCTCCCTGAACCAGTTTCCATCCAAATACCGGCGTACTTCCTCCGGTGCAATTTCCCGCCAGCCATATGCGAAGCCAAAGGGCTGAAAATGATTATAGATTGTTTTAATCCCGGGCCAGTTTGGGAGTATATACTCTTTGAAAGTAACATCCTGGTCCAGAATAATATACACAACTGTCTTTTCGGATACTCTGGCATGGATTTCCCGCCATACAGGTGTTTCCTGGTACTTCTCCTCAATTGATCTCAAGGCGCGGGCCAGGGTGTTGGTTCCTCCCCATACCTGGACATAAACCGGTCCCGGATTGTCATCAAGCAATATTTCCCTGATCAGTTCCGAGCCCTCAGTTACCTTCTCCATTTCTCCCTCAAACTCAATGTTCCCAACCCTTATAAGGCTTTTGAGATGTTCCGGCGACGGGTATGAATCATCATGCAAAAGGAGATTATCGTATACTTCTGCATACAAGTCTATAAAATCCTGCATCCATTCCGTACCGGTCCACCTCAGTTCGGTTCTTTCACCGTACCTTTCAGCTGTATTAGGCATTTTTGATGTAAACAGTGTACCTTTACCGTCACCGGCCCAATGCCATTGCGAACTGCTGTAAACAAGCCCCTGAATATCGAACTCATTGGAGTAGAGAAGAAACCTGATAAACCCGTTCATATCATCAACCTCTCCATCAGTGGTTATTATTATCCGGGGCTTTACGTCTTCTGGTTCAACATTTGTATTGCATGAGTTAAAAACAAATACAAATAGAAACATCAAACTAAATATCTTCTTCATGGCAGATGTATTTTATCATTATATTTTTTTCATTCAGCCGTAAAGGGTAAAGCACATACTTGCCGGTGAAAACGCACAGAGGCAGCACGCAAAAATATTCCGGCAGAATCATACAGTGTATTTGAAACACTGGCACTATCTGGCGATTAAAACAACTATCCAGTGGCCCTGGCCGGGTGCCCGGAGATCAATTATATCACCGCCAGAGATTTCTTTCTCATCCATCCACCGGCTGCTTGCAATGTCCAGCCATTTCATTACAAAATCACCCGGGTCATCCTTCAGATTCAGGCCTACATTGCCTCCGTCAGTGAAATAAACAGCATACTGCTCCCCGGGTGTAAAGGCAAGATACGCCTCGTTTATCTCACGGTCAATCAGCAGATCGCTGTTGA
>SLGC01000125.1 GCA_007123885.1 Bacteroidales bacterium
CACAAAAAAAACCAACAGGAGATTTTTCTGTTGTTCACATTGAAGAAAGCCTTGACAATGGATTTAATTTAAGGTTTGATGGAAAAGTAAATGATGTTAAAATCAAGAATTCTAATGGCGGACTCTTTTTGAACGACAATGAAAAAATATATGTCTCTGAGAAAAATAGTGATTTAATATTTTTTTATAATAACAAAAATCAAAAACAAGAAATAAGAGCTGACAGAAATGATTTTTTAGTTACAACCAGCTCAGGGTATACTGAACTAAATGGTTTTTTATCAGGAGAAACTGGTGCTGCCAGAGTAAGTCCAGGATATAGACCTGAAATTGTTATGCGACCTTTAACTGAAAAGGATTATTGGGATCTTAATTTTTTGCTTGGAAGTGGAAGACAACCTCCAACCATTTATCCTTCTTTAGCAAGTGTAAAAGTAGGAGTAGGTTCAGGAACTCATATTGGTCTAGGTCCTGATGGTCATAATTATTTTTTAACTGCAGGTCATGTTGTTAGTAGCGCAGGAATGCAGACTACAATAAGATACCCTGATGGAAGAAAATATACAGGAACAGTTGTTGATAGCATATATTTAGGAGTAAATGATGTTGCAGTTGTAAGATTAAATGAAAAATTAGATTATCATCTTCCTTATGCATTAGTTGCTGGTGAACCTCAAACTGAGATAGGTGATTATGTTGTAAGATGGGGTGGACCTGGAATGCAGACTCCAAGAGAATCATGGACACACATATCAGCAGTTGGCGGTACAAAAAGTTTTTTATGGACTACAGGTGCTGTAGCTTTTGGAGGAGAAAGTGGCGGAGGTCTTTTTACATCAAGATCAAAATACAATATCCCGGTTTTAGTTGGAGTAACTGCTGTTTCAGATAGAGATTCTAGAACAGGCTACGCCCCTCATGTTTATATTAGTGACTTATTAAGAAGAAATAACCTGCAAGATTTTATGATAGGAATAATCTTAAGCTTAATTGAAATCTCTAAATTAAAATCATAAAGAAAGGTTATAATCAACAATAAAAAACTATAAAAAGGCAAAGATATTTTTCTAGGTTATGAATAAATTTATTGAAATTTTGGTTGGTCTGATTTTTTTAGTAGTTCCAATATTTGTATGGATTGTAAATCTATGGGGTTTTGGTGATGCTGCTTTAGTTGTTTTAAAGGGTGGAATTATGTGGGGACTTCTTTTAGTCGGACTTCTTTTACTTATTATTGGAATTAGCGAATTAAGAGAATAATTTTTAAATAGAGATTTATTTAAAAGCTAGTGTATTGATTATTTTATGAAAAGAGGTTATATGGATAAATTAAATAATAAATATTTTCTGTCCAAATCAGGGAAAAAATATAAAATGCCCTGAATGCCGGATCTGTATTCTTTAAAACCGGACGTATTTTACATAGCCCTGATGTTATAAAACGTACAGATGTGCTGCTATTTTTAATTGTAGGTTAAAATTATTCTTTGTATTTTGCATCCGCTAAAAAGGGCCTGTACTGCACGACAACATATAGCTTTCATTTCGTGAGCAATATCTGTTTCCTGACATTCAGGCTTTACTTTTTCAAAGTCAACAATAACCTGCAATTTCTTAGTATTTTTCCTGGTTTTTGGGCCCCGCTTATGAATCTAATAGTAATAATTGATAATTTCTTCTTAAAGTGTAAATTTTAAAAAAATGGAAAAGAAAATTAAGGTGTTAATTGCAGGGGCAGCATTTTGCGCGGACCTTCACATGGATGGTTATGAAAGATGCCGGGATATTGCAGAGATAGTTGCTATTTGTGACAAGGATATTTCACGGGTAAAATCTCTGATCGGCAAATACAGGCTTCAGGGTGTCAGATCATTCGACAATTATGAAAAAGCAATAGAAGAGACAGAGTGTGACCTGGTTGATATCTGTATGCCGAATTTCCTGCATCATGATGTTGCCATGGCTGCGTTAAGGAAAGGAAGGCATGTGATTGTGGAAAAACCGCTGGCCACAAATGCCGGGGATGCGAGGGCAATGATAGCAGCTGCCGGAAAAGCCGGAAAGAAAATATATTATGCCGAGGACTGGCATTTTGCACCGGCCATAAACAAAGCTCTCGCGATTGTTGAAGAGGGTGCTATAGGAAAACCACTTTATATCAGGGCCAAAGAGAGTCACAGCGGATCACATTCTCCCTTTGCACAAACAATTGAATATTGCGGCGGGGGTTGTATGATCCACCTGGGCATTCATGCGATCAGCTTTATCCTGGCATTCAAGAACGGCCGGTGGACAGAGTTGATGGCCATGACATCAGGTGGTGGTAATGATAATTTTTTGCATAAGAAGATGGAAGGAGAGGACTGGTCGGCATGTATGATGAAGTTTGATGACGGAATGTCGGCGATAATAGAAGCAAATTATGTCACATTCGGGGGAATGGAGGATGTGATTGACATATATGGTACCAAAGGCTGCATGCATGTTGATCTGACATTTTCTTCCCCGATCAAATGCTTTTCTGTTCCCGGCATGAGATACACGGTTGAGAAGGCTGAAGTTACAACCGGATGGTCCAGTCCGGCAGTGGACGAAAAATTCAACCTGGGCTATGTTGACGAGATCAGGCATTTTATGGAATGCTGCCTTCAAAACAGCGAACCGAGGAAAGGTCTTCGGGGGGTTGACGGACTTGAAGCCCTTGAGGTGGTTGGCCTGATATACAGATCTGCAAAAGAGGGTATAAGAATAGTAAATGATAAGCTATAGCAAAATAAAACAGAACCATAAACATTTCCAGGAGGATATGGCATGAGTACAGATATTTATTTGCCGGTAACAGTAGGAGGGATAACATTCAAGAACCCTTTTTATGTCGCCTCAGGACCTACAACAAAATCTGTAAGGCAGCTGGCCCGGATAGAAGAGACCGGCTGGGCTGCAGCAAGTATAAAACTGACAATCGATCCGGCCCCTTATATAAACAGGGTTCCAAGATATGCCCTTTTCAGGGATCGCGGGGCACTTTGCTTTACTGCCGAAAAACGGCTGGAATTTTCCCAGGGTTTAAAGCTGGTTGAAGAATCTAAAAAAGTGCTGAATGACCTGATTTTGATGGCCAATATTACCTATGCAGGCGACCGGGGTACAGAGGGATGGGTCAATATGGCAAAGAAATTCGAAGATGTTGGTGCCGATATAATAGAGCTCAACATGTGCTGTCCCAATATGTCATATAATGTCGAGCTTTCATCGGGCAGCGATAAATCCACAAGCCACAGCACGGGCGCAAGCCTGGGCCAGCACGGGGATGCAGTTGCCGAAATAGTGAGCGAAATAAAGAAGAATATAAAAATACCGCTGTTTGTAAAACTGACTCCTGAAGGGGGTAAGATAGCCCAGGTTGCCAAAGCCCTTTATGCTGCAGGGGCAGATGCGGTCGGAGGGACTGCCAACAGGCTGGGCATCCCGCCTATAAACCTGGATGATCCCGGGCAGGCTGTCTATCATCTTCAGAAAGAGATCAGCATGTCATGCCATTCAGGAGGCTGGCTCAAGCCTTTATCTCTCAGGGACACTTTTGAGATAAGGAAGGTAAACGGACCCGAACCCAGGATAATGGCTGCCGGTGGGGTTAGAAATCACCGTGATGCAATAGAGATGTTCATGTGCGGTGCCGATCTGATCGGCATATGTTCAGAAACCCTTATAAGCGGATATGGATTTATAGGCGATCTTATAAAGGATCTGAAGGATTTTATGGATGAACATGGATACAGCAGTACAGGTGAAATGCGCGACCTGGTGGTTCCAATGGTTAAAACGGCCCCCGATCTGACATTGTTCGAAGGCTATGCCAGGATAACCGAGCCTGAGCTGGCTGCACCATGCAAGGCCGCCTGTCCCCACAATGTGCCGGCTCATGCCTATGTCCGCAAGGTAGCACAGGGTAAATTCAAGGAGGCTTTTGATCTTATATCGGCCAAAAACCCGCTCCAGTCTGTCTGCGGCTGGGTGTGCGATCATCCCTGTGAGACAGAGTGTACCCGCGGGGTTACCGGAACGGCAGTACCCATCAGGGAAATTAAACGGTTCGTACTGGAGTATGGCAGGGATAAAGGATGGAAACCCCAGTTGAAGTCGGCCAAAAAAAGGAACAGGAAAGTGGCTGTAATCGGGTCAGGACCTGCCGGCCTGTCATGTGCCCATAGCCTTGCGCTTGCCGGTTATGAGGTTGATGTTTATGAAAAGGAAAATTACCTTGGCGGAATGCTCCGTTTCGGATTGCCGCGTTTCAGAATGAATCATGAGATCCTGGATATGGAGATAGAATCCATCAGATCACTGGGTGTAAAATTCATCACGGAGACTGCCCTGGGACGTGATATTACAATCGAGTCACTGAAAAAAGATGGATATGATGCCATTTTTATTGGGACCGGGGCTCAGAGGGGAACAAGCCTCAACCTGCCGGGTGAGGATAAGGCTGGAGTTATACCGGCTCTTGCCTTCCTGAAGGATGTTTATGATAAAAAGATAACGGAAGCAGGAAAAAGGGTTGTTGTCCTGGGTGGTGGAAATACAGCAATTGATGCAGCCCGGACAGCCAGGAGACTTGGTGCCGGACAAGTATATATCGCATATCGCCGTACAAGGGATGAAATGCCCGCCATGAAATCTGAAATTGAGGAAGCCGAGGCAGAGGGCATCAGGATCATGTACCTGGTTGCACCGAAATCAATCGAATCGGTTAACGGACATGTATCTGGCATCAGAATGACAAACCAGGTGCTGGGAGAAAAGGACCCCTCCAACCGGCGCAGGCCCGAGGAGGTAGAAGCTGCTGAATTTGTCCTTCCATGCGATATAGTGATAGCCGCAGTTGGACAGAAACCGGGTGACGGCTCAACCGGGGAAGTGGCAGTTGACAGGTACGGAATGGTCAAAATCAATGATAAGACTGCAGAAACAAGCATTAAAGGGGTTTATGCTGGCGGGGATAATGTTAATGTAGACTCCGTTATCACATCAATAGCAACAGGCAAAAGGGCCGCATGCTCAATCGACCGTCAGATTTCCGGAAATGAAGCCGTACTTGAATATGAACCATACCATCCGGTAGTTGACAGGGAAGCCGTGCTGAGGCGAACCGGTTATTTTTCCGATAATGGGCCTGTTGACCTGTATACCATGGATGGCGATCAGAGAGTACAGAATTTCTCGCCCTACTATCGCACACTTTCCGAGCAGGAGGCGGTTGCAGAGGCTGGCAGGTGTTTGAACTGTGGTTGTGGCGAAGGTTGCGGAATATGCGCCACCATCTGCAGTGATTTTGCAATTAACCTGAAATCGCCCGACGTATGGGAGGTTGATAAAGAGGATTGTGTGGCGTGTGGAATGTGTTACAACATGTGCCCCAATGGCAATATTGATATGGTGAATACAAATGTACTTGCAAAATAGTAGTGCTGTACGGAATTGATAAACTAATGGTTTGACAAGATGAGCAAAATGATCAGATATTATCTGCTGCTGTTAGCAGCATTGATAATTGGCTGCTCGGACGACAACAAACCTCTGGGCCGGAATGAAGCGATCCGTGTATATACAGAATTTGCCGATGGATCCAACAGGGGGATGTATGATCCGGAAACCGGCAGTAAAGGATTTCCCGACGAAGATTATGATGCTACAACTGCCATGGTCATCAACTGGCACCGGATGCCGGAACAGTCCCCGGACCTTGATGCCCGACTCAGGTACAGGAGGATACATCCCCGCAGATCAGGCTGGATGACGGCAGAAGGTGAATCAATGGAATTCTGGTACAGGGAGGAGCTTATTAACAGGGTTGTGCTTACCGGACTTCAGCCGGGCTCCGTCTATGAATTCAGGGTATCCGAAGAGGACAGGATCTTTCGATTCCGCACCATGCCTTCAAGTCTTGATGAAAGACCGGTCAGGATCATCATTGCTGCCGACCACCAGTCCCCTTCCTGGAACCAGGTAGCCCATGACAACACTAAAATGGCTGCTTTATTGAAGCCTGACATGTTTATTGCTGCTGGCGACCTTGTCAGTGATGAAGGAATAGCGTCCCAGCAAAATGCTGACCGCTGGGTCGTTTACCTGGACATGTTATATGGGACTAATGATGCCTACTTTATTTATGACGATCACATTGACGGGATCTTTTTTGAAAACCTGATCATTCCTCATCTGAGTATACTGGGAAATCATGAAACCGGGCACCGCAACCATATCCGTTGGCCTGCATGTGTCAATACCGGCATGTCCGAACCCGGATATCCGGAGTTCGTTGCTGCCAACTGGATGGAACTGATGTTTCACTGGCCCTATGGTAGTGAAGGTTTTTACAGTGAATTCAACCCTGATCATCCCAATATGGACCCTGACTATATCCGGGATGGTTTTGGCCGGGGAGGATTCGGCAGTCTCGGTTTTTCAGACTACCTGTTGCTGATAGGACTGGATAACAGTCAGAACTGGGAGGGAGAACCGGACCGCGGTCTGAGAGACTGGGAAGGCAATCTTATTACCGAAAGATGGCCGTGGTTTGAAACACTCCATGCCGACATCCGTCAGGATCTCTGGCTTGAGAACCTGCTTGAACCACAGGACGGACCTGCAGCCGGGGAACGTTACAAGCACATACTGCCGGTGTGGCACCGCGGTTTGTTCGGGAGTGTCAGGCTGAATATGAGTCTTAAAAACAGGGAAATATTAAACAGCTGGTTGTCCATACTATACAGAAACGGGACAAAGCTTGTAAAAGAGGGTCACGATCACAGTTACACCAGAACCGTGCCTCTTGCTATCACCACAGAACAACCGGAGAACACCTTTCTCAAAAAAATCTATTATGAACCTGCCAGCTGGCCGCTTACACCCAACCTGAGCCAGGAGTACCTGGACAGCTTTTACATGGTAAACTGCCTGATAGATGATACAACCGGTGAAATATCAGGATGGGAATATAAAGGTAATTATGTAAGCTATGCACCGGATGGAATGATAGCTATAGGTCATGGAGGATGGGCAGGGGGCCGCAGCAACCCCGGAGCAAGGGGTGGCGGCAATGCCGGTTTCTGGTATGTGGATAATAATAGGGGTGGTGATTATTTCGGCGGTCAGGAATCTTTTCACATAAACTTATTGACTTTTTCCAATGATGCTATTGAAGTGGAAAGTTACCATCCTGAACAATTAAAAAATTTCGAAAAAGGCCTGGATGCATACCCTATTCATAAATTCAGATGGGATGATCTGAAAGATGGCTGGTTCGCATTTGACTTCAGCCTGAACAGATGGGTTGATTATGAGAAGGGAATGGCTTCCGTGAGTAACCGGAAATATGTAAAACCTGAATAATTATCTATTTTTAAAACTAATTCTGATTTATTATGTCCAGATTTAAAGTAATTGTAGCCGATGAAGTTTTTAACTCATACGAGGAAGAGAAAACAGTCCTTGAGAAAATAGGTGCCGGTATTATAATAACCAAAGGCATGACCGGTTCCGAATTTGAAAAAGCCTGTATTGATGCAGACGGGATACTGGTTAATCTGGCTCCCATACCGGCCGGCCTGATCGAAAAGCTTGACCGCTGCAAGGTTATTGCCAGGTATGGGGTCGGATATGATAATGTAGATGTCGATGCATGCACCAGGAAAGGTATCTATCTTGCCAATGTACCCGATTATTGTGAGGAAGAGGTGTCGGATCAGGCACTGGCCCTGTTGATGGCATGCGCGCGAAAGGTTGCCAGGCGTGATGCCCAGGTGCGCGCAGGGGAATGGAATATAGGGAACAAGGATCCCATCTACCGGATAGCAGGAAAAACCTTTGCATTCCTCGGTTTTGGGATGATTGCCCGTTGCCTGCATAGAAAGGTAGCGGGGTTGGGTTTTTCCAGGATAATGGTTTACGATCCCTTTGTTGATGCAGAGACGATCAAAAACATGGGAGCCGAAAAAGTTGAATGGCAGGAAGCCCTGGGCGAAGCAGATTTTATATCGGTACATATGCCACTTAACAACAAAACACGTGGCATTATTGATGCCGCCGCGTTTGATCTTATGAAAGCGACAGCAATCATTGTAAATACCTCAAGAGGCCCTGTTATAGATGAAAAGGCTCTGATAGATGCCCTTACTGCCGGGAAGATCAACAGTGCCGGCCTTGATGTGCATGACAGGGAACCGCTTGATAAAGACAGTCCGCTAATGGATATTGATAATTGTGTTCTCTCCGATCATGTCGGATGGTACAGTGAGGAATCGATCAGCGAGTTAAAACGGAAGGCTGCTGAAAACATCATGGGTGTCCTGCAGGGTGGTGTGCCAAAATATCCTGTTAACACACCGGTTGGCCGGACCTGATAAATGCTGTTTAGCTGTGCAATATCTGTGAAAACTATAATACAGGTAATCAATTATATTTTTTAATTAACCTAAATTTAATTTTATGAATGAGATTTTAAAAAAAATCGGCGACCTGGGAATCGTTCCCGTAGTAAAGATCGACAATGCCGATGATGCGGTTCCCCTTGGCAGGGCATTGCTTGACGCAGGACTGCCTATAGCGGAGATCACTTTCCGGACTGCTGCTGCTGCTGAGGCAATCGGCAATATTGCCAGGGAAATTCCTGATATGCTGGTTGGTGCCGGTACGGTTTTAAATGTGGATCAGGCAAAGAGTGCCATGGATTCCGGGGCAACATTCCTGGTCAGTCCCGGTTTCAACCCTTCCGTTGTTGAATTCGCCTTAAAAAATGGTGTTCCCATCACACCGGGTTGCAGCAACCCTACCGATATCGAAATGGCACTGGGATACAACCTTGAGGTTGTCAAGTTTTTCCCGGCTGAGGCTTTCGGCGGACTAAGTACATTGAAGGCGATCAGTGCCCCGTATGGCATGATGAAGTTCGTTCCCACCGGCGGGATCAATGCATCCAATATTGTGGATTACCTTAAATTCAACAAGGTCCTGGCCTGTGGCGGAAGCTGGATGGTCAAGGATGACCTTATCAAATCAGGGAATTTTGCCGAAATAACAAGGCTGACCAGGGAGGCCATCACACTTGTGCTGGGCTTTGACCTTGCACACGTCGGCATCAACATGCCCGATGCCGGTTCTTCGCTGGAGGTTACCAGGAAGTTTTCTGAGATCTTCGGGTTCCCCGTCAAGGAAGGAAACAGTTCAAATTTCGCCGGACCCGGTATTGAAGTTAATAAATCAATCGGTCTTGGCGACAACGGCCATATTGCCATAAGAACACACAGTTTGCCAAGGGCTGTAGCATGGCTCGAAAGAAACGGGTTCTCCGTCGACATGTCTACCGTCAAGGGACCTGCCGGCGGTCCCCCTATAGCCGTATACCTGAAAGATATAGTAGGAGGGTTCGCGGTTCATCTATTACAAAAATAAGTATTATAAAAAACAGGAGGATAAGAAAATGGATCAAAAGATTATTTCATTCGGTGAAATCATGTTGCGACTAAAGCCCGTGGGTTTTGAACGTTTTTTTCAATCACCCTCATTCGAGGCCACATTTGGAGGCGGTGAGGCAAATGTAGCAGTTTCCCTTGCCAATTTCGGCATGGATGTGGCATATGTAACTGTTCTGCCTTCAAATGATATAGGCAAGGCGTGCAGGGCCGAGCTGAACAAATTTGGAATTGATACATCACGCATAATTGAGGGACCGGGACGTATGGGTATTTATTTCCTGGAAAACGGTGCAAACCAGCGTGCCTCGAAAGTGATATATGACAGGTCCTATTCAGCAATTGCACTGGCCAAACCGGGCGACATTGACTGGGAAAAGACCTTTTCCGGCTGCAACTGGTTCCACATCACAGGAATTACCCCGGCAATAAGCGCTTCAGCAGCCGATCTCTCCCTTGAGTCGGTCAGGCAGGCGAAAGAGATGGGTCTGACTGTTTCCTGTGATTTTAATTTCCGCAAGAACCTGTGGAAATATGGCAAATCGGCCGTGGAGGTAATGAGCGAACTTGTAAAGTATGTTGATATTGGTGTTGCCAATGAGGAAGACTGCCAGAAATCTTTGGGAATATCAGTCGATGTGGATGTTGAAAAAGGTGAGCTGGATGTCGGATTATATGAGAAACTTACCCGAAAGGTACTTGACAAGTTTCCGGATATGAAGATGCTGGCCATTACTCTTCGTGAAAGCAAGAGTGCTGATCATAATGGCTGGGCCGCCTGCCTTAACGACAGGGATAAATTTTATCTCAGCCGCAAATATGAAATAACCGATATCGTCGACAGGGTAGGAGGAGGAGATTCCTTTTGCGGTGGATTGATATACGGGTTACTGAATTATTCGGGCAGGGAAGATGCCCTTAATTTCGCCGTTGCAGCAAGCTGTCTTAAACATTCAATAAGCGGCGATTTCAACAGGGTTTCAGTCCCCGAGGTTGAAAAACTTATGGGCGGGGATGCATCAGGCAGGGTACAGAGATAGCTGAAAAGAGCCGGGAGGTTAAAAATGTCCGGCACTTTGCCGGACATTCCTGCTGGAACCCCCCTAAACCTAAACCTAAACCTAAACCTAACCCTACCAGGTACAATATGGAAACAAACCAACCTGCCGACATAATATTGATCAATGGTAAAATTATAACCGTCGATCAGGATTTTTCAGTTACACAGGCTGTGGCAATTTCGGGAAACAGGATAGCCCTGGCCGGTAGCAGCGATCATATCGGGAAGCTTTCGGGAGATGACACCTTGATGATAGATTTAAAGGGAAAAACTGTGATCCCTGGAATAATTGAAGGTCACCTGCATCCCGAAACCGCCGCGTTCAGTGAAATGGATGAAGATATCCCTCATATAACGGATATCGGCAAACTCCTCGAATGGATCAGGGACCAGGCTTCCGTAAAAAAACGCGGAGAATGGATCATACATCCCAAATTTTTTTATACCAGGATGAGGGAGCTGAGGCAGCCCACCCTGGCCGAGCTGGATGCTGCAGCTCCGCACCATCTGGTTTTCCTGGATGGGACCTACGGTGGTATGGTAAATACCCGGGCAATGAAGCACTCCTCTTTTGCCGGTGCCGGTCATCCGGGCATAGCTTATGACGAAAACGGCAGGCCTACCGGGTTTCTCAAGGCATCGGCTTTTGGTTTACTGAACCGTCCACCTGTCAGGCAGCCGGCTTACAAAGATAAGCTTCATGCCCTGAGGGTATTGTTGCAGAAGTATAACAGGTATGCCATAACAAGCCTCTGCTCCGGTTGGTATGATCCTGAAACAACCCGAATGTATCATGATTTGCGTAGCAGCAATAGTTTGACAGCCAGGATCATGCAACATGTGATTTTTCCTGCCCAATCCGGTGTCCTTTCAAGGGAAATGGTGCTTGAAAGCCTGAAAGAGTTGGGCACCGTGACGGGCAGTGGTGATGAATGGATAAGGACGGGTGCCCTTAAGGTATTGCTGGACGGGGGTATTCTTACCGGCACTGCCTTTCTCAGGGAACCCTGGGGAGAGAAGGCATATGACCTTTTCGGATTCAAAGATCCCGATTATCGCGGCATCCTGAATTACCGGTATGAAGATCTTGTACCGGTAGTTTCTGCTGCAAATGAATTAGGGTGGAGCTTTACGGCACACTGCACCGGGGGGGGCGGGGTAGACTTGCTTCTTGATGTATACGAGCATGTGAATAAAGAAATACCTGTTAAAGAAAGACGGTTTTCCATTATTCATGGTAACTTTTTCACGCCCGAATCTATTGTACGGATGAAGGAACTTGGCATATATGCAAGTATGCAGCCGGCATGGTTTTACAAGGATGCTGATGCAATGAAATACATCCTTGGAGATGAAAGGATCAAAAACTTCCATCCATACAATTCACTGGTTAATGCCGGTGTGATGGTCAACGGCGGATCCGATCATATGGTCAAACTTGATGCAAATACTTCGATCAATCCGTATAATCCTTTCCTTGCCATCTGGACAATGGTAACCCGGACCACGGAACGCGGATCGGTCATTATGCCCGCTGAAGCTGTAACAAGGGAGGATGCCCTGAGAATGTACACTATAAACAATGCATACGCTTCTTTTGAAGAAGCCTCAAAGGGATCAATTGAACCGGGCAAACTGGCCGATATGGCAGTTCTTTCCGAAGATATTCTCACTTGCCCGGTGGACCGTATAAAGGATATTGAATCAGAACTTACAATTTTAGATGGAAAGATAGTATATTCGGGCGGAACAATTTTCAATTAATGCAGATCAACTTATATATTACCGGTAGCGGACCGGAATTGATTCAGGCACATTTTCAATCTGCAGCCAGGGCCACTTTCCGGCAAAAAGCAGAACTTTTCACATGATAAATTGATAAATATGATAATCAAGAGGATAAAAGATATAGTCAGGTCACTGGGACCCGGCTTCATTATGGCTTCGGTTGTTCTTGGCCCTGGCAGCATCACCGTAGCATCCCGGATTGGTTCGGTATACAGTTACAGTTTTCTTTGGGTAATTCTCATTTCAGCAATTTTTATGGCCAGCTATACATCCATGAGTGCCCGGTTTGGGGTAATGAATGATAACAGCATGCTTCAGACAATAGCAGTTAAGTACGGAAGATGGTTTGCTATTGTTCTTGGTATTTCAGCATTCCTATCAAGCCTGAGTTTTCAGTTCGGAAACAATCTTGGAGTAGGTATCGGCATGCAGGGGATCACAGGTATCGATGAACGGGTCTGGCCACTGATCTTTACCCCTTTAGGAATAATCCTTCTCTTCTGGGCGAAGAACCTCTACAAGATACTTGAAAAGCTTATGATGGTCCTTGTGATGGTGATAATCATTGCCTTTATTATAAACCTGACCCTGACCAATCCGCAGATAGTCCCCCTGGCACGGGGATTTGTTCCGCATGCAGTAGAGGGAGATCAGTACAGTATAGTTTCGGCACTTATGGGTACTACCTTCTGCCTGGCGGTGGCAATGTATTACTCATACCTGGCGAAAAACAAGGGGTGGACAAAAGGCAATCTTAAAAGCAGCCTGCGGGACACATATGCCGGTATCTTCATGCTGGCCCTGGTAAGCTGCGTTATAATCATTACCTCGGCAGCTTCACTGAATCCGCTGGGCATCACGGTTAATTCCGCGGCAGATATGGCAATGCAACTTGAATCGCTGTTCGGGGTATATGCAAAAATAATTTTCAGCCTGGGTTTATGTGCCGCGGCGTTTTCTTCGCTGATGGTAAATTCAGTGGTTGGAGGGGGACTTCTGGCTGACGGACTTGGTATGGGACGGTCAATGAATGAGAAAAAGCCCAGGTTCTTTATTCTGGCAATCCTGCTTGCAGGAATGCTTATAGCAGTTTTCATGCGCGGGAACATCATATATTCGCTGATACTTGCCCAGGCAGCCTCGATCCTTTCGGTCCCGCTTATAGCCTTCGGTATGGTCCTGGTAATGAACAGCAAGGAAATAATGGGTGTGCACAGGAACAATATCTGGCAGAACATAATTGCTTTCGCCGGACTGCTCAGTATAAGCCTTATGGTATATTATATGTACCGTACACTGATACTTCACCTGGGTGCGGTATAGAAACAGTGGTAGATTAATTTCCTGTTAATAATCGAATGAACGTTTATCTGACGGTAATACTTGGTTACTTTCTGTTCATTATCCTGGTTTCGCTGTTTACAAAACGTATTGCCAGCAGATCGGCTGCTGACTTTCTTGTTGCAGGCAGGAATCTGGGACTGGTAGCCTGTGCTGTAGTGGTGGCCTCCGAATGGCTGGGAGGAATGAGCACCATCGGGGTCAGTGAGAAAGCATTCACGTCGGGAACCATGCAGCCTGTCCTTTACAATATTTCCACTGCCCTTGGTATGATAATAATAGGTTTTACCGTGGCCAGGTATTACCGTGAAAAACATGTTCATACCGTTAGCGAGATGCTGGTCAGCCTGTTTGGAAAAAAGGCCGGGAGTATTTCAGCCATTGCATTTCTGATTGCCTATATTACCCTTTCCTACGTGCAGCTTCAGACCTGTGCCAGTGTTCTTGGTCCCCTGTTTGAAATAAGCTGGACAAATGCAGTCATGATTTCGTCAATAGTTATAACTGCATATACATATGTCGGAGGGATGCATGCCCTTGCCATCACAGGAATTATACATGTTATTGTAATGTTCATAGGAATAGGGACAGCCCTTTTTACGGGACTGGGAAAAATTTCCGGTTTGGAGACACTTTCGCTCAGGCTGGTTGAACTTGGCTCACCTGAAAACTGGTATAATCCCTTCAGCGGCGGGATTTCCTATGCGGTAAGCCTGGTGGTCGGGGGTATACTTGGAGGAATGGCAGGACAGGCCAGCATTCAGCCCATTTTTTCAGCGCGAAGCATAAAAACTGCAAGAAACGCTGCCATTCTCTCCAGCCTGATCATAGCGCCCTTTGGTATTATGGTGGCTTTACTGGGACTAATTGCCAAAGCCGGTTTTTTTATTGATCCCCAGGCAGTAACCAGTCCCGGAATGGTGCTGCCGGAACTGCTAACTACACCTTCCTTTATACATCCTGTTGCTGGCGGACTGGCTCTTGCAGGCATACTTGCTGCCATTTTATCTACCGTCGGACCGGTGAATTTTGCCGTTGTTACCATTGCCACCAAGGATATATACCACAGCCTGATCAACAGGTCGGCCGTTGATCTGAAAATTGTTGCCACAGCTCGCAGGCTGGTGATCCTTGTCAATATCATTACTATACCACTGGCCATATTCCTTCATGGTGCAATTCTCGATGCAGCGTATGTGTCATATGCAATAAGGGCCATTGGTGCCATTGTTATTATTCTGGGTATATACAGGCGGGGCTGGATCACCCCCGAAGGGGTAAGATGGGCATTTTCTGGCGGTACAGCAGCAGTATTGTTTGCCGTTGCCGGCAACAGGCTTGCATGGTTCAGTATCGAGGAAACTTTCGTGGGTGTCGGTTCAGCCCTTTTTTTTATTATTGCAGGAAATATCTGGTCGCACTTCAGGAACAAACAGTTGTTTTGATATGGAATATCCTCTTGGAGGTATAAGGGTAATTGAGCTGGCAAATGTACTTGCCGGCCCTGCCGTGGGACAGTTCCTGGCGGAAATGGGTGCAACAGTGATAAAGGTTGAAAATGTCAGATCATGCGGGGATGTGACAAGGCAATGGAAACTGCCGGCCGAGGATCCCGGTAATGACATATCCGGTTATTTCTCATGCGTAAACTGGGGAAAGAAGTCTCTTGCCGTAGACATAACCCATCAGGAGGGCCTTGAAATAATTTACCGGCTTGCAGGGGAAAGTGATATTGTCATATCCAGTTATAAACCCGGTGATGCTGAAAAGCTCAGGGTTGATTACCGGTCGCTCAAGGCTGTTAACAGCAGGATCATATATGCACATATTACCGGATACGGAACAGACAATCCAAGAG
Organism: Bacteroidales bacterium; assembly: GCA_007123885.1. Taxonomy (GTDB): domain Bacteria; phylum Bacteroidota; class Bacteroidia; order Bacteroidales; family PUMT01; genus PXAP01. The sequence goes on from SLGC01000125.1 coordinate 15,518, forward strand.
CCGGCTATGATGCCATTATACAGGCCGAAAGTGGTTTTACATGGATAAACGGCGAACCTGGCGGGAAGCCGGTTAAAATGCCGGTAGCCCTTATGGATGTGCTGGCCGCCCACCAGGTAAAGGAAGCCATTCTTCTTGCCATGCTTGTCAGGGAAAGAGGCGGTTCAGGTCAGTATATCGAAGCTTCACTTATCAGATCGGGTATTGCCTCACTGGCAAATCAGGCCGCCAATTGGCTGGTGGGTAAAACGATCCCGCAGAGGATGGGATCCGATCATCCCAATATAGTGCCCTACGGCACCATATTTACCACTGCCGACAACAAGGATATTGTTCTTGCAGTGGGTACTGACAAACAATTTGCCGGGTTGTGCCGTATCCTCGGAAAACCAGAGCTGTCGGAAGATGAACGATTCAGCCGGAACTACAACAGGGTGGTGAACAGCACCATCCTCAAGAAGGAACTGCAGGATCTCTTTTCCGGTTTTGACAGGGATACTATCCTGCGCAGGCTCGGGGAGAGCAGGGTTCCGGCCGGGGCGGTTCACAATATGAAGGAGGTGTTTGAGATGTCTGAGGCGCAGGAATTGCTGCTTGAAACGGCATCACCCGGCTCCGTAAAGGGTGTAAGTTCCGTTGCCTTTAAATCATCATCCCTTCCGGTTAACAGGAAAGTTTCCCCTCCTCCCCACTATGGCCAGCACAGCAGGCATATACTGGTTGATATCCTTGGCTACAGCAGTGAACAAACCGATATCCTTTTGGGAAAAAATATAATTCATGCAAAGCACGGTCAAAATGAAAAAGGTACTGATTGACGGAAGCTGCATAGTAACAGAGGCTATGGCAAGGGCAGGAGCAGATGCCTTTATCGGATACCCCATTACCCCTGCCAACCTGTTGTACCAGTATGCAGGCCGAAGGTTTCCACTAATGATCCCCGCACCTGATGAAATAACCGTCGTGCAATGGATGTCGGGTCTTTCGGCATGCGGGAGAATACCTGCTACTGCCACTTCATTTCCCGGTTTTGCGCTGATGCTGGAGTCCATCAACATGGCTTTCATGATGGAACTGCCCATGATCATCATTCTTGTACAACGTCTGGGACCTGCAACAGGCACAGCAACATGTGGCGCCCAGGGAGATATCACCCTTCTTCGCGGCATGATCTCAGGGGGGCATCAACTGCCTGTCCTTTGTCCATCCGGTTTTACCGACTGCTGGAAACTTGGGGCACTATCCGTATCAATTTCCGCCGGGCTGCGTTCACCGGTAATATTTCTTACATCCAAAGAAATGATGATGACGGTAAGAAGTTTTGATACAGACAAGCTTGGGATTTTAAAACCTGTTAAAAGAGTTTTCTACCAGGGCGATGATCCCTATAAGTCCTACCAACCGGCTGAAAATGGAATACCCCCATTCCTGCCTGTTACCAGCAGCCGCTGGCAGGTAAGGCTCAATGCATCCACCCACGATAATGAGGGGATATTGCAGCATTCCACCCCCGGAGCTCTTGACAATACACGACGGCTTGATCAAAAAGCTGTTTCCCGCTTGCCTGAATACACATTTTTTGATCTTGACGAACAGGATGGCGCCTGTACCATCATTATGTCCTATGGCATAACCTCTGCAGCTGCCGGTGAAGCCGTAGCTGCAATCCGCAAGAGAGGAATAAGGGTTTCATTGCTTGTGGCCAAAACACTTTTTCCTGTCCCCGATAAATATTATGAAATTCTTGACAGGTATGAAAGGGTGGTTATCGCGGAAGAGAATATCAACGCCCAGTATGCCCGGATACTTTTTGGTGCCCGTCTGCCGGAAAGGGTCATTGTTGCCGGCAGTATAGGGAAAATGGTAAGAAGAGATGAAATAATAAAGAAAGTAATTTCACCATTATGAAGCCAATACTGAATAGCCCGGACCTGCCATATTGCAGGGGGTGCGGCCACAGTCTGATTGCAAAGGGCACGGCTAAGGCTCTTGAAGCTCTTGGTATTCAGCCTGCCGATGTAATCATCGTTACGGATATAGGGTGCCATGGCATCATCGACAGGTGCCTTAACACCCATACGGTCCACGGACTACATGGCAGGTCGGTGGCACTTGGTGCAGGAATTGCAATGGGACTTGACAATCCGGATAAAGAGGTCATTGTTTTTATCGGAGACGGCGGCAGTACCATCGGACTGCAGCATATCCTGGAAGCTGCACGGCTGAACCTTGACATGACAGTGGTGGTTCACAATAACATGCTTTACGGAATGACCGGCGGACAGTCAAGCGGGCTTACTCCGAGGGATTTTAAAACGGTATTCCCGGAAAGTGGCAACCCTTATGAAAGTTACGATCTATGCGCCCTGCTTGTTTCACAGGGTGCTGCCAGGGTAAGCAGGATAGCCGGAACAGGGGATCTCTCTTCACACCTGCAGGAGGCATTGAGTGTCAGAGGTTTTTCATTGATAGAGGTGGTTGAGGTTTGTCCGGGATACGGAGTCAAATTCAATCCGGGAAGGAACCTTCGGGAGATCATTGCCACTTCCGGGAAACCGGCTGGCAAATGGGAAAATCAGAGAGAAAGTTTTGTATACCCCCGGGGCACTAAAACAGAGGATCTTCTGGGCGACCTCAGGTTCATTGATCAAACGAACGACCCTGTTGCCCCGTTCAGCCTGGCCCTGGTGTTAAGCGGCTCTGCCGGCGAGGGTGTTCAGGTGGCAGCCAGACTGCTTGCCTGTGCTGCTGTTGGCGCGGGATACCATGTTGCCCTTAAAGGAAACTACCCGGTAACAGTTGGTGTAGGTTTTTCCTCTGCAGAGCTTGTCATTTCTGACCGGCCTGCAGGGTCGCATGATACGGAAATTCCCGGTGTTGTTGTTGTCACCTCCGGTGACGGGCTGTCACACATCCGAAAAAGGATAGCCGGAATGAAGAAGGGAATGTTGTTTATTGACAGTAGTCTGCCGGTACCCGAAACAGGATCAGATATATACTCTCATGATTTTCGCTCGGCAGGAGCACGTTCAGCCTCTCTTTATGCACTCCTTGTGTTTTTAAAGACAACGGGATATATTCCGGTAGAGGCTGTTTTCAGGGCAATTCGGGATCAGGGCTATGATAAAAAAGTTCAGACCGGCAGACTCAGGTCCCTGATCGGCTGTTAAATTATTTAATCAGGCCGACCGCCTTGAAAAACTTTTGAAAAAAAAGAAAAAAGTTATTACTTTTGCACCCTGTTTAATTTAATCATATAATAAATTATAATCTATGTTAAACCAATACGAGACCGTTTTCATTATAACTCCCGTTTTGTCTGAAGCTCAGATGAAGGAAGCGGTTGAAAAAGTCAGAAAAATTATTACTGACAACGAAGGAGAGATAGTCCATCACGCGGACTGGGGATTACGGAAGCTGGCCTATCCCATTAACAACAAATCGACTGGTTTTTATAACCATTTTGAATTCAAAGCGCCCGGCGACCTTATTGCCAGGCTGGAAACCGAATACCGCCGTGATGAGCGGTTTATCAGGTTCCTTACTTTCCGTATGGATAAGTACGCCGTCGAATACAGCGTAAAAAGACGTTCAGGTATTAACAAGGAAGCAAAAAAGGAGGAATAGACATGGCACAAAATCAGTCAGAAATAAGATATCTCACTCCGCCGACAGTAGAGATCAAAAGGAAAAAGTATTGCCGGTTCAGGAAAAACAAGATAAAATATGTTGATTACAAAGACCCTGAATTTCTGAAGAAATTCCTGAACGAGCAGGGAAAAATCCTTCCCCGCAGGATAACAGGTACTTCACTCAAATTCCAGAGAAAAGTATCAACAGCAGTTAAACGCGCCCGGCATCTGGCATTGCTGCCCTATGTAGCGGATATGTTAAAATAATCAATTGGAGGAAATAAAATGGATATTATTTTAAAACAGGATGTCCCCAACCTGGGTCATGCCGACGATATTGTTACAGTGAAGGATGGTTATGGCAGGAATTACCTTATTCCAAAGGGCATCGCCATCCTTGCAACCCCTTCTGCGAGAAAAATGCATGCCGAAAACCAGAGGCAAAGAGCCCACAAGGAGGAAAAACTGAGGGAAAATGCAAGTGCGCTGCAGGCAGCTATGGAAGGTACAAAAATTACCATTGGGGCAAAAACCAGTTCCAAGGGAAAGATATTCGGCTCGGTAAATACAATCCAAATCGCCGAATCACTGTCAAAAGAAGGGTTCGAAGTAGACCGCAAGCAGATCTCCATAAAGGATGATGCTGTCAAAGAGATAGGAACCTATACAGCCAACGTGAAGCTGTACAAGGATATCAGGGTTGATATCGAATTTGAGATTGTTCCCGAATAAGCTGAACAAAGTGATCTTAATACATATTCAAAAAGCCTTTTTCTCCGGATAAAGGCTTTTTTATTACCGGATATCAACAGGCTTATCTGAAGAAGTTGTCATACCAGCTTTTCTGGGCATGATATTTCAGGTCCTTGAGTATTGATGATCTTACCTGGATTGAAAAATTCCAGCTTTTCCTTGAACCAAAAGGAACAACACCGAACCGCATATCCCAGCAATGCAGATCCCTGTGAACACTGATATTTGTCATGGTAAAGTCGCCCGCCCTGAAATCATATCCGGATGAAAACTGGATCTGCCACCTGGGCGTCAGGCTCATGCTTCCGCTGAAATTGACCGTCTGGTTGACCTGGGATACGCCGCGAGGATTTGAATAAGTAAGGTTATAACGTATATTAAGGTTCCAGGGAACATCGAAATCAACATAATCACCATAATAATGCACGGTATGGTCTATATCATCGAGATGACCAAAAATATCATCTCCCGGAAGCATGTCAGGATCCATTCCCGGATCCATTTCCGGCTGACCGGGAATTGGTGCCTGGCCGTTCCCATTTCGGCGCAGACCTGCCGCGGATCTGAAATCGGTAGTAAGACTGAACCCTGCTCTGGTGATCCTTCCCGGCCTCCGGTTGACACTCCACTGGGAGGCATTATGCCTGTTGAGATTTTCATCAAGTGCATAAGGATCCAGTGACGCATTGAAATTTAACCTGACTTTGTTTTCGAAAAGGCTGGTGTTGGCGGTCATGCTGACTGGAGACCAGTTCATGGAATCAGCATAGATATTGTAGCTGGTACCGAAATTAAGCCTGTCGATGATCTTTACCTTACGGGACTGGTCTATTGTATCATTATTGCTTCTGACCTTCATTTCAATGTTGTTGGCAAGACCAAAGCTTATGTTTCCCGACCTGCCCCTTGTTGTAGGAGTACCATACATCTGTCCTTCGAAAATTGAATATGTATGCGGCCTGTTTGGATCGTCAGTTTCCACGGTCCTGTAGTATTCAGGCACCAGTCCCGCAAGATCGGGAACGTAACTGAAACCAATGGTGGGGGTCATAACATGTCTTATGGCTTCCACCCTTGAGTTGCGGAACTGAAACATTCCATAAATATTCTGGCTTAAACCGGTGGAGAAGGAAGGAGTGAGAGCATGTCCATATACAAGACCCGGAATGGTGTCAGTCACCAGCGAAGGCCTGATCTCCTGCCTTACCGGGTCAAAATAGTCCTCAACCCATGATTTACTTATGGAATTGCGGTAAAGGACTCCTTCATATGTCAGCGCGGGCGTAATGTTGATAAGGTTCAGGGCCCTGAAGTTGGCCCTGAGTGGGATACTGTGCTGGAAGCCGCTTCTCAGGTCCCTGAGTCCCTGGCTTGTGAAAAGAAGCGAATCGTATGTCCGCAGGGTATTATCCATTTTTGACGAATAACTGATCTCTATATTGTCATACCATCTTGATTCCACACGGTTGGCATTCCTGAAGGGATACTGCCTTGCCATTGTGAAAGTGGCCGATGGCAGGCTGAGGTTTACAGTTTGGTCTGCAAAATTCTGGTTTGCCCTGACACCGCTGTTGAAGGAAAAGGGCGAATCGGGCCAGCGCCGGCTAAAGCTGACACTTGACTGGGCGGTATTTCTTGCAAACCTGTCAGGATCGATAGTATTATAGCGGTTAAACTGGCTGGATCCGAAATTAACACTTGCAGAAAAGTTGTTGTATGGTGAAGCCTTGGGATCCTGCCGGTGAGACCAGGTAAGATTGTATGAGGTATTTTCGGAAAAATTGGCCATTCCGCGCTCCCCGGTAACATTATGCGAATAGGAAAAGCCGAAACTGCCATTGAACCGGTAGCGCAGGCGGTAATCTGAATTCGCATTGAATGCCCAGGAGCCCAGGCTGTAAACATCTCCCCGGAGCTGAAGACTCATATATTCATTGAGATTAAGATAGTATCCCATTCCGCGCAGATAAAAACCACGGCTTGCCTCCTCACCATATGTGGGAAAGAGGATCCCGGAAGTTTGTCCTCTTTTGTTCGGGAAAAAACCAAAAGGCAATATCAGGGGGAGGGGAATATCTTCTATTACCAGGTATGCCGGACCGGAAATAACTTTATCGTTCGGAATTACCTTTGCCCTGGTCAGTGCAATATAATAATGCGGGTGTTCATGATCACAGGTGGTATATTTTCCTCCCTGGATATGAAGGTGATCATTTTCATGCTTTTTGGCAGTATGGCCGTGAAGAAAACCGCCTTCCTGCTCTGTTATTATCCCGGAGGTGATCCCTCTTTCGGTTTCAAAATTATACCTCATTGTTTCAGCCTCGAATGTTTCACCGGCATCAGTCATTACAGGCCTGCCGGTAACGTTTCCCTCGCTGTCGGTCATTCCTCTGGCAAAAACTTCCTTTGCGACAAGATCGATTTCAATATAATCTGCCCTTAGTTCAATGGTCTCATACTTGACCCATGCTTCACCGTAAAGAAAAAGTTTTTGCTGGTTAACATCAAAATCCATTGAATCGGCTGAATGGTATTCAACCTGTGAAGTCAGAAAATTGTTTTGCCTGCGCGGGGGTTGCAAAGGATCTTGCAGGGCATGAGGTAATCCTGTTTCAGTATCCAGGGTATCGATTTCCGGAATTCTTTCCTGATGTATAACAGGGTTCATATCAGGAGTGAGGGTATCGATTTCCGGCACTCTTTCCTGCTGTATAACGGGGTTCATATCAGGAGTGAGGGTATCGATTTCCGGCACTCTTTCCTGCTGTATAACAGGGTTTATATCAGGAGTGAGGGTATCGATTTCCGGCACTCTTTCCTGCTGTATAACGGGGTTTCTATCGGGAGCGGGGGCATCATCCCCGGGATAGGGGTTATTAGCGGTATTTTCGTGTTCCGCCACCAGAAGTATTTCGGAGAAATATTCTGCCGACAGATAATGATTACCCGCTGCTGAAGGTCTTTCCTGCGACCAGGCCGGGGTTAGCTGAAAGATCCACAACAAATACAGGAGGATAATTACAGGGAAAGGCTTAAAAAGCTTTATGAAATACTTATTATGCAATTTTATTGTATTATTTTTGTGATGCGCGCAGTTTAGAAATTTAAAATCTCAAAACTAACCAATAATATCAAATTGGATATCAATGCTCGGGCTTTTGCTGTCAACAGTTTATAAATCTAAACGGATTTCTTTCATTATTCTTGTTTTTGTCTCTTCATTTTTATCTTTTACCCTCTATGGTATTGAAGGTGGCGCATACAGGCTCAGGAGGGTCGTCATAGATCCGGGCCATGGAGGAAAAGATCCGGGAGCGGTCGGGCGGCGCAGTATGGAAAAAGATATTGTCCTGTCTGTTTCACTAAAAGTTGGAGAATATATAAATCAGTATTTGCCTGATGTTGAGGTTATTTATACAAGGACAACTGATGAATTTGTTGAATTGCACCGACGGGCAGAAATAGCCAACAGGAACAATGCCGATCTTTTCATTTCCATTCATGCCAATTCCAACAGGAACAGACAGGTAAAGGGGACGGATACATTTGTACTCGGGCTGCACAGATCCAGTGAAAATCTTGAGATTGCCAAAAGGGAAAATGCCGTCATCCATTTTGAGGACGATTATGACGACCAGTACCAGGGATTTGACCCCAATTCCCCTGAATCGTACATAATCTTTTCACTGATGCAGAATACATTTTTGGGACAAAGTCTCAATTTTGCAACATATGTACAGAATCAGTTCCGGGAAAGGGTAGGACGCGTTGACCGGGGTGTCAGGCAGGCCGGTTTTCTGGTTCTCTGGCAGACAACCATGCCGAGTGTGTTGATCGAGGTAGGGTTCTTGTCCAATGAGGAGGAAGAACGTTATCTTATGTCTGAACAGGGTCAGGTCTATATCGCATCGGCAATCTTCCGGGCTTTCAGGGATTATAAGAATACAATAGAAAGAAAAAGTGACCAGCTGTATGCTTCACTGGGAGGGCAGGCAAGCCCTGCAGGCGGTAATAACCCGGGCACAGCCGTTCCGGCTGGCGAAGCAGTTGAAAATGAAAATGATTTGGATGAAATGCAGGAAGAAAATGGAATAGTATTCAGGGTGCAGGTGGGATCATCAAAAAACAGGATACCTCTGGATTCTGATTTCTTCAAGGGTGTTGAAGGGATCGAAGTACATGAATCCGGCGGACTATTCAGGTATTTTGTAGGAAATGCCTCAACTCTGGAAGATATTTCTGTGTTCAGGAAAATAATTTCAGATTCTTTCCCCGATGCATTTATAGTTGCATTGCGGCAGGGACACCTCATACCACTACAGGAAGCTATCGGCGGCAAATAATTTACAGGCTGCTTTAACAGCCTGTAATGTCAACACATCACACACACATATATATAAATACCATCTATTTTAAATATATCAATAAGAGAATGAAGTTAAAATTAAATAAGGAAACCAAAGCCGGGATCCTCGTTCTGCTTACTTTGGCAGTATTTATCTGGGGTTACAGTTTCCTTTCAGGCAGGAACATTTTTTCTGCTACACACAGTTACTATGTACAATATGACAGAATCGGCGGAATGATGGAACAGGCCGATGTGAAATTAAGCGGCTATAATGTAGGTTATGTATCCAGCATCCGGTTTGTCGGTATTGACGATTTTTTAGTGAGGCTTTCGGTCGAGAGCAGGTTCAGTTTGCCTGAAGGCACGGTTGCAAGGATAATCAGCTCCGATATTATGGGAACCAGGGCAATTGAACTGGTGCCCGGACCATTGCCTGGCATACACAGTCCGGGAGATACCCTTGCCGGAGAAATAGAGCCCGATCTGGTGGCTGAGATAACCAATTACCTGGTTCCCCTTGCTTCCCGTGCGGAAAACATGATGGCATCCATGGATTCAGTCCTGATCGTTTTTCAGACCTTGCTGGACCAGGATTTTCAGGATACTTTTTCCCAAAGCATTGACAGGATAGGTAGTACTATTGTGAGTCTGCAAAGCTCTGTTCATAGCATAGATACCCTTTTCTCGCATGAAGAGAGCCGTTTCAACAGGATAATGGATAACATGGAATCCATATCCGATAATCTTGCCGGCAATAATCAAAATATCACCACCATTCTTGACAATTTTGCATCTGTTTCAGATTCACTTGCCCGGTTAGAAATTATAGCCGCCGTAAATAATCTTAATGATGTACTTTCTGAAACAACAAGGATAATCGAGGGAATCGAAAGGGGAGAGGGATCACTGGGCAAACTTGTTTCGGATGAACAATTATACAATAACCTGGAGGATGCTACCCGGAACCTTGACATGCTGCTGATAGATCTGAGGGAGCGCCCGGGTCGTTATTTAAATTTTTCCATATTCGGGCGCAGAAGGGATTAGAGTGAAATATCCCTGTCATGTTGTTCTTTGACTCCCGGTAATTTTACATGCGGTCTTTTTAACATAATGATAACTAAAAAGAATCAAACCATTTTGACAAAAGCCGTTTTTTAATGGACGAAAAAATTCCTCTTTTTTCTCCATCCTAGAAGTAACATTAGTTAAACTACATTAAACGATTATCTAACAATTTTTTAAGCTCACATGCGCATATATCTCAGATAATCAGGCTGATGCGGAATTTATTTGTTTTTTCATTTTTCTAAAATGTTGTCAGTAAATCAATTGTTTTAATTTCCATAAAGTCAATACCCGCCATGATTTTTTTTTTAAGTTTTTTTTAA
>SLGC01000317.1 GCA_007123885.1 Bacteroidales bacterium
ATACTTTTCAGTTGAACAAAATTAAGTACAACCTGTTCTTATTTAGAACAAAAATTAATAACAAATAAAAATCAAGCAACGATGGATAAAAGAACCTTTTTGAAAACTGCTTTTACCGGTGCGGCGGGAATAATTGCTCATCCATTCATGTCAAAAGCGAACTCCTGGAGTACAGTGACATCAGAAAATAGATCCGGACAGGAAAATTTTGAACAGGCCCCTCTGCCTTATGATTATGATGCCCTCGAGCCGCATATTGATGCAAAAACCATGGAAATACATTACAACCGTCATCATGCAGGTTATGTCAACAATCTTAACAACGCACTTAAGGATAGGCAGCATGGATCACTTGAATCCATAATGAAGTCAATGTCATCCTATCCCGTGTCAGTAAGGAATAACGGGGGTGGTCATTACAATCACGATCTCTTCTGGGAGATAATGTCTCCCAATGGCGGAGGTCAGCCCAGGGGTGATCTGCTGTCTGCAATTAACAGAGGATTTGGGTCTTTTGAACAATTCAGGGAAAGGTTTTCAAATGCAGCATCAACCCGGTTCGGATCAGGTTGGGCATGGCTGGTGGTAAAAAACGGGGATCTGATAGTAACCTCAACACCCAACCAGGATAACCCGCTGATGGATGTGGTACCGCAGGAAGAAAGAGGTACGCCCATACTTGGCATAGATGTTTGGGAACATGCATATTATTTGAAATACCAAAACAGAAGGGGAGATTATATTTCTGCATTCTGGAACGTAATCAATTGGGATGCCGTTTCTGCAAAACTGAAACAGGCATGATAATTCTGAAAAACTGAAACAGGCATGATAAATTGTTCTATGGCATGAACTCTATGACAAATTGTTCTTAATGGTCGGGGCATAAACTCGCTGCCACCACTTTCTGAATTACCAGATGCTTTACAGGTCCCTTAAAGCCAAGGCTTTCTATCCATATTCTCTTCTGTGGTCGATATTAAAATTTTTTAAACCCCGTTCCTAAGTGGTTTACATAATTACCGGTTCCTTGAAGCCAAGGCTTTTTATCCATGTTCTCTTCTTTGCATTATATTGAAATTTTTTAACCCCCGCTCATTTGAGGCTTCCGGAATAGATTACCGTTAATTTCACGGTCCGGAACGGGCTTCACTCCATGTATGGCTCACCCCAAAAAGAAAGACCGGATATATTACCCGGCCTTTCTACTCTCAATCAACCTAACCAACCTTGAACCAACCAAACCAACTTTAACCAATTCAGTTAACCTGAATTAATGTGCAACTGATTTTAAACTAACCCTGAATTTCTTTGCAACCTCTTCCCAGTCAATAACATTCCAGAATGCTTCTATATATTCGGGACGACGGTTTTGATACTTCAAATAATATGCATGTTCCCACACATCAATACCTAAAACAGGTATGCCTTTTTCTTCCTGCGGTACCACATCCATCAGCGGGTTATCCTGATTTGGAGTGGATGTAACCAGCAGGTTGCCATTTTGCATTACAAGCCAGGCCCATCCCGACCCGAATCTTGAAGCAGCAGCGCTGGAAAATTTTTCCCTGAACTGGTCGAAGGAACCAAAAGCATTGTTGATCTCTGAAAGCAGATCACCTGTTGGCTGTCCTCCGCCATTGGGAGACATTATCTCCCAGAATAGATTATGGTTGTAAAACCCACCCCCGTTATTTCTCACTGCAACGGGATGTTGTGAAATGTTCCTGAGTATATCCTCTATACTCATATCTGCCATCTCGGTGCTTTCAATCGCCCCATTTAGATTGTTTGTATAGGAAGCATGATGCTTTGTATGGTGAATTTCCATTGTCTGTGCATCTATATGAGGCTCGAGGGCATTATAATCAAATTTTAATGATGGTAATTCGAATGCCATAATTTTTTGTTTTAAATTATTATTTCCTGTTCAGTTTGTTTTCATCTATACAACAATGAGACATGCGAAATGTTTAAAAAAATTCATGTTTTTTTAACCCTTCAACTTTACTTCAGGCCGCTAAGGCAAATAATGCTTTTTAGCAGTGCAGCTTAATTCCTGGATTATTACAGTGATAATATTTGTGGGATATTCGGACCGGGATATCAGGATAAGATTTAAGTTTCTTCTGAAAAAACAGATTAACCGGTTTTTCCTTCAGAAAGATAACGGGTCACATAATACCCAATGCCTTCTTCAAGGCTGGTGAACTGCTTGTCATAACCGGCATTGTGCAGCTTTTCCATGACCGCCTCGGTAAAATACTGGTACTTGTCCCTTATATCTTCAGGTGTATCAATAAATTCGATATTTTCTTCAATTTTCATTGCCCTGAAGGTGCCTCTTGCAAGATCAAGGAATGACCTTGCGGTCCCGGTACCAAGGTTATATATACCTGAACCTTTTCTGCGATGCATAAAGTAATACATTACGTCCACTACATCCTTCACATAAATAAAATCCCGTTTCTGTCCCCCGTCAGGAAAATCAGGATTGTGTGACCGGAAAAGTTTTACTTTCCCTGTTTTATGGATCTGGTTGAAGGCATGGAAAATTACCGATGCCATCCGCCCTTTATGATATTCGTTGGGACCGTAAACGTTGAAAAATTTCAGGCCCGCCCAGAAATAAGGTTTCATCTCCTGCCGCAGCACCCATTTATCAAATTCATTTTTTGACTCGCCATAGGGATTCAGGGGCTTAAGCATGCTGACAAGCCGGTGGTCGTCACTGAATCCATGCTCCCCCATTCCGTATGTTGCTGCAGATGAGGCGTAAATCAGCGGTAATCCATAATCACAGCATAAGAGCCAGATATCCTTTGAATAATTCAGATTAAGCCGGTCAAAAACATCCTTTCTCATTTCACCGGTATCGGTGCGCGCCCCTAGGTGAAATATAAACTGCACAAGGGAATGATTTTTCTTTAGCCAGTTATGAAAATCATCCCGGTGAAGAAGAAGGGAAAAATCCCTGCCTTCATAGTTCCGCTTTTTATCTTCCCCGCCGAAATCATCGACAAGCACAATATCGTTAAAGCCTTCAGAATTGAGTCTGGCTAACAGGTTGCTCCCTATAAAACCCGCAGCGCCGGTAATAACTATCATTTGAATTTAGTTTTGCAGTCGTAAAGGTAACTGTTTGTAAAAAAATTCATGTACATTAACTCATCCTCCTTCTCCTCTGCCTAATAAATTGAATAATTTGACAATATTTCCTTTATCCCTGCCCAAATTAAATTGCATGGCAACCCCTGGATGAATGTTTAAATGTCCGGTCATCATGTATGGAATGTCATATCCCCATAATAATTTATCCCTCAAGGGTTCAATATGATACTGAATGCATTCGAGAACAGGTCTGAGACGATATTTCGGATTATGTAAAAAACTCATTAATAACTCCATTTGGCAGTTGCCTGCTCCCCGACCACATCCTGCCATACTGGCATCCAGTATATTAGCTTTAAGGTTTATGGCTTCTAACGTATTGGCAAGAGCCAGTTGCCGGTTGTTATGTGCATGGATCCCGATCTGCTTCCCTGCTGACTCCGCATGATACAGGAACTTTTTCATAATAGACCGGGTTTGACGGGGAAGAAGAGCTCCATAACTATCAACAATGTAAATAATTGTAACTTCTGAACTGGCAAGGAGTTCCAGTGTCTTATCCAGATCATCGATCTCAATAACAGATACAGCCATGAGATTGATCGCAGTCTCATAACCCTTATCATGTGCATCCTTAATCATGTCCAATGCAAGGGGTACCTGATGAATATAAGCTGCAACCCTGATCATGTCCAATACACTTTTGTCTTTTGGCAGGATATCCCGATAATCGCTCTTTTCCGCATCTGCCATAGCTGACAGCTTCAAGTGTGTGTCATTTTCTCCAACAATTCGCCGGATGTCCTCTTCCCTGCAGAACTTCCATGCTCCATAGTCGGACGGAGAAAAAATACGCGTTGTATTTTTATATCCGATCTCCATATAGTCTATGCCACTCGTAACACATGCATCGTAGACCGCCTTAACGGTTTCATCATTGAAAAGATGATTATTCATCAGGCCACCATCCCGGATTGTGCAGTCCATAATTTTAATTTCAGAATCCGAAACTACTTCATGAAAATCCCGGTCTTCTGATATAGCCATAATAAAAAAATGATTGAATGGTTTTATCAACTTTTTAGAAAATTGATATTTCAAAGCCCCTTTACTTTTTTATTCCTCCATGACAACCCTGAAACCGACATTGAACACTTTCTGATAAGGACGATAAGCTAACCGGTAACTGGAAGTACCCCGGTAGGGCCTGTCGTACCACGATCCGCCTCTGGCCACTTTTTTTAAATTATTATTTAACTCGTTACGTCCATCAGCATCACAATAAGGATACGCTTTGTATGAAGATCTGGTCCATTCCCATACATTCCCGTGCATGTCGTGCAGATCAAAATAATTTGACCGGTAACGGCCCACAATTTCAGAAACAAATCCTCCATCGTTGTAAAGCGTATCCCGGGGGATCCAGGCATCATAAGGGCCCGGATTCTCAATAATTCTGACGCTTTCGTAATTTTTGTGTGCTGTGCAGGCAGCAAATTCTTTCAATGTTATATCGCCGAAATTTGAATATAGCGAATAATCGTCTCCAAAATTACCGAAAGGGTAAGGGGTACCGGTTCCTGCGCGGGCGGCCCATTCCCACTGTTTTTCAGTAGGAAGTGTGAATTTCCTGCCGGTCTTTTGGCTTAGCCACCGGCAAAAATCCACAGCCTCCTGCCAGGAAATGCGAACCACCGGCTGGTCGGGATGGTTTAAGGGATAGCCCTTTCTGCCGAACTGATATCCGTGACGGTGTTCATCCCTGGAGTCGTGGTCCGGATCGAACAAGGAATAGATCTTATTGGTTATTTCAAAACGCCCGATCCAAAAAGACTCCACCCGCTGATCCGTTCTGGGCATTTCATCTGCATTATCGGTACTTCCCATAATAAAATTGCCGCCGGGAATTTTAACCAGATCAAGTGATACCCCGTCTGCAAGAGTTATTTCTTCCTGATATCGTCCCAGGCCAACCTGCAGGTTCTCAACTGTTCTTCCTGCCATGGGCCATCCGGGAATAGAATCAATCCCTTTGTCAATTTCCAGTGCTTCCGGATGTTGCGGAATGATCCCCGCAGGCAAAGGAGGTAATTCTTCAGGATCAGGTTCCGTAATGTTGAACATTTCCGCATATCTGGCACGTAATTTTCTGGACTTTTCAGTTCTGTAATAAGTACTGATATCCGATCTTCTGCCATGGAACGGGGCATTAAGATCAATCCAGCAAGATAATTTCTCAATCTCTTCGGGTAAGAGCTGGACATTGTAATGCCCCTTTTGTAATATTTGCATCAACTCTGTCTGGTCGGCATGTACATCCATTGGAACCAGCATATCCAGATCGCTCTCTATGCCCGGACGGCGCACGTAACGATGTAAATTCGCATAAGAGAGAGAAAAGTCACCTCCATATGAGGGATTTGCGCTTCCTGATATTTGAGAATGCCAATCTGTAATCCTTTTATCGCCCTTCAAATAAATTAATTCGGGACGGGCTTCATTATGACAGGTAATGCATGCCCTGTCCAGTACCGGTTGAATTTCATGTGCAAAGCTAAACCCCCTTTCTTTCCCATACCACTCTTTAATTGTTTGGGGCTTCTTGCGTGAGGCTATGGTTACACGGGGAAGTGGGACACGATTTTTATCTTCATGACATCCAATGCAGGAAAGGGTTTCCCCGGGCATCCCGGTAAACCACGACCTCATCAGTTGCATGGCTTTTCCTTCCGAATCCAGGGGTTGAACTGCAACAGGCGTATTTGCAGGTATTGTGAACATTGCAGAACCATCTTTCTCAACTTCTACTGTACCTACCACCCTTTTGATATCCCAGGGTCCATCCATGCCGATTGTACCCAGCAATCCCCCCTGACCCCAGGGACTAAACCCATAAGAAATTATACGCAGCCTTTTCACCTCTCCTCTGGGTATACCCCTTAAACCGCCACCTTCATATACGTCCTGCATAAAAACTGTAGCAGTTTTACTATCCAGGTTAACCCTTTCGGGGATAACCGGAGGAGTCACTACCGGTTCAGCCAGAACAGGTTCAATATAAGCTTCGGTTTCGCTCTCAATTATCAATGTCATATTACCGAAAAGATCAACCAGATAAAGACCCCATAATGAGTTGGGGTTCGATTTCATTGAAACGACAAAATACTTTTCACTCAACGGTAAAGGTTGCAGAAACTGAGGCCAGACCCCATCAACCAGTCTGTCGCGCACTGTCGGTTGAACTTTTTTACCATAATATGGTATTTCAGCTATAACACCCTCAGTCTCTTTTCTTCCGATGGCAGGGTCGATGATCAGCATACGCCCGCTGCGGGAAACACCGTGATGACCACTGGCAATACCAACGACCGCGGTAGGATGGCCGGGTATAGGTCGTGCATTGAAAAATGCCGTTGGAAAATAGGAATTGGAACCGTAATAAGCCTGCTGGCCGGTTCCGTCGGGATTCATTGTAAATAACAGCCGGTAATTGGAATGTGCCATGTCGGTGTATTCCCACCGTTGATAAAGGATCCGGCCGTCATTCATAACAACAGGACTCCAGTTGCTGTCCTGGTCAAAAGTAAGCTGCCTGGTAATGCCGGTTTCCGGATCATACAGGAAGATGCCGGACATTTTGTTGCCGCCATCCGTGCACGGTAATCCGAGAAAAGTGGCAGTAGAGCAGAAAATTATCCTTCCGTCAGGTGTATACGTGGGTTCAAAACTATCGAAATCCCTGTATGTTTCCGGTGTGATTTGCCTGACCTTCCCGGAATTAAGATCTATCTCAAAAATATGCCATCTGTCGTTAGTCCCGATAGATGAGAAAAGCATTCTTTCACCGCTGAAGTGCATTTGCGGATCGGCAATGATCATCCCTTCAGGCGGGGTATAAATTGTATTGACGGATTTCCTCCCGTTTTGCAGGGTAATTTTAATAAATTGATTATCCCAGCCAGTTGACGGATCGGGTATTTCAGAATTGTTCTGGAAATTGGAAGGAGCCACGCCCAGATCGTTTGCCGTGATTGTAACACTATTTTCGGACTTTGCTGTACGGGCATTTTGCCCGAGAGTGCGCTTGATTGCAATTATAGATTTCCCTTCAAGCAGAGGGTTCATGAGTAACTGGTAATCCAGTTGTTTTAATAATACGGCTGATAATTTAAAGGCATCCTGATCTCCCTGCTTCATTCTTTTCACCAGATCAACCCGGTGATCTGTCATTCCTTGTAAAGCTATGACAGTATGATCCTCTATTTTGAATTTCCCTGGAAAACTTTCCTTCAGGTCATCAAGGGCCATTTGGTATTGAAGGGGATCAAATGATTCTACTCTTGAAATCAGATCGCCATTTTCAGTATCCAAAAATGTACTATATCCGGAGTGATAATATAGCAAGGCATCCGAAACCTTTTCCCTGTCACCACTGCAAATAAGGATGGTAGTCGCCAGCAGCAGAGATAACGGAACCAGTAATCCAAGACGATTCTTCATGCAGAAAAGTTTTTAGTAAAATGTCTTAGAGAAAAGCATTAACCTATTCCTCAATGATAACGCGAAAACCAACGTTATATACTTTCTGCCAGGGTAAATATGATTTTCTGAAATAAGAAGTTGACCATTTGGGATGATCAATCCATGAGCCTCCTCTTACAACTTTTTTAATTCCGGCTTCCTGGATCTGTTCGTTATAAGGATAGGGAAGATAACCGGAACGCGTCCATTCCGATACATTTCCATGCATATCGTATAGCCCCCACGGATTGGGCTTGTAATACCCGGGAGCAACGGCGAGCATGTTCCCGTCGTCTACGCTCTCCTCTTTCGGGTGCCAGGTAAAATACTTGTACCATGGATTATTTTCACTCATAGGTTGCGGGTCAACACCCGTAACAGCCATTTTATTGAGCTGCCTGTCAGCCATATTCTCATAGGGAGCAAAATTGTCATTAAAATTTCCGTACCAGAAAGGGGTATCGTTTCCTGCCCTGCACGCCCACTCCCATTGCTTTTCAGAAGGGAGTGTCACATTAAGTCCGGTCCTTTCACTCAATTTTTCACAAAACTCCATGGCCTCATTCCAGCTAACCCTGATTACCGGCTGTTCCGGTTTGTTTGCAGGATAGCCCTCGTTCACATGATCTTTCCATTGCTGGTCATGGAAACGGCTGTCATGGTCAGGGAAAACAGTTCTGAACTGCTCATTGGTAATCTCCATTTCAGCCATCCAAAAGGGTTTTTTAACTTCAGCTATATGAGCAGGAGAATAATCTGAAGGTCTGTCATTGGAACCCATAATAAATCTTCCTGCCGGTATCCTGACAAATATAAGTTTGACATCCGGGGCAATCTCAACAATTTTTCGGGTTTTACCTTCTTTGGAAACCATGGATTTAGCTGTGGTTGCATTGAAAGGGAATTCGTCGATCCTTACTTCTTCGAATTTAAATTCGACCGGTTCGGGCTTCACGGGCTGAGGTTTAGGCTGTCTGCTGCGAAAATCGGCATATGCCTCTATCTCGCCTCTCCAATCCACCCCCATTCC
>SLGC01000230.1 GCA_007123885.1 Bacteroidales bacterium
GGAAAGTGAGATAAAGAGGTAAAGAAATTGATCGAGGGGAAAAATGGAAAAATAGATCGTGGAGCAGGGCAGGAAATTGATCGTGGAGGAAGGTGAAAAATCGATCGTGGAGGATGGAAAGCAAAAAACCGATAATGAGGAAATGGAATAAGAAATTGTTCAAAGGGAAAAGTGAACAAAAAATCGCTAGAGGGAGGAAGCAAACAACTGCTAAAGAAAAGGCCAACAAACTACTAAAGGAGTCAGGAACACTGATCCGGATGTGGCAGTTTGAAAGGATATGAAAAGGGAAGGCAGGACAAAACTCTAAAATAGTAATAGCCGGCTCCAGCAGAATTTCGACAGGAACTGCCAGAACCAAAAACCAAAGTAATGGTGAAAAAGAAAAAAAACAATGAACCTGAACTTGATGATGAGCTGCACTGGTACAAGGATGCAATCATCTACGAGCTTCATATCAAGGCTTTCTATGACAGCAATGCCGATGGCATCGGCGATTTCCAGGGTCTTTATTCAAAACTGGATTACCTTGAGAACCTCGGAGTAACAGCTATTTGGCTGCTGCCTTTTTACCCATCACCCCTGCGTGATGACGGATACGACATTTCCGATTATTACAGCATCAATCCCACCTACGGCAATATCCGCTCTTTTAAAAAATTCCTGAAGGAAGCACACAGAAGGAACCTGAAGGTAATAACCGAGCTGGTGCTGAACCATACCTCCGATGAGCACCACTGGTTCCGGAGGGCAAGGCAATCCAGACCCGGATCCACATACCGTAATTTTTACGTCTGGAGCAATGATCCGGGAAAATACAGTGATGCCAGGATCATCTTCAAGGATTTCGAAAAATCGAACTGGACATGGGATAATGTTGCAAATCAGTATTTCTGGCACCGGTTTTATTCCCACCAGCCAGACCTGAATTTTGATAATCCCAGGGTCCAGAAAGAAGTATTCCGTGTTCTGGAATACTGGCTTGACATGGGCGTGGATGGCTTCCGGCTGGATGCAGTTCCCTATCTGTTTGAGAGGGAAAATACAAACTGTGAGAACCTCCCTGAAACGCATGATTTCCTTAAAAAGCTCAGGGCACATGTTGATTCGAAATATAAGGGTAAGCTGCTTCTGGCCGAAGCCAATATGTGGCCTGAAGATGCGGCAGCATATTTTGGCGAGGGTGACGAATGCCATATGAATTACCATTTCCCCATAATGCCCAGGATGTTCATGTCGCTTAAAATGGAGGACCGCTATCCGCTGACCGACATTTTTGACCAGACACCTGAAATACCGCATACCTGCCAGTGGGCAATGTTCCTCAGGAACCACGATGAGCTGACTCTTGAAATGGTGACCGATGAGGAACGGGACTATATGTACAAGGTCTATACGAAAGATCCCCAGGCTAAGATAAATCTTGGAATAAGACACCGCCTGGCACCACTTCTTGATAATAACAAGCGGAAGATCGAGCTTATGAACTACCTGCTGTTTTCATTGCCCGGCACTCCTGTCATTTATTATGGCGATGAGATTGGCATGGGTGACAATTATTATCTGGGCGACCGCGACGGTGTAAGGACACCGATGCAGTGGACGGCCGACCGCAACGCGGGGTTCTCGGAGGCAAATCCTCAGAAACTCTACCTGCCAGTGATCCTCGATCCGGAATACCAGTATGAGGCTGTAAACGTGGAAACTCAGCAGAACAATGCTTCATCGCTGCTATGGTGGATGAAAAGGGTGATAGGCATGAGAAAGCGATTCAAGGCATTCAGTCGCGGCGATATTGATTTTCTCTCACCGGCAAATTCCAAAGTCCTTGCCTTCCTGAGAAGCTACAGGGATGAAACAATGCTTGTCCTGGCCAACCTTTCCAGGTACAGCCAGGCAGTTGAACTGGACCTGCAGGATTTCAGGGATTTTGTACCAAAGGAAGTTTTTTCAAACAACAAATTTCCCACCATCAAGGAGGCACCCTACCTGTTTACGATAGGACCTCACGGATACTATTGGTTTTTGCTTGAAAAACCGGCTGTTCCTCTTGGAAGAATTGACGATACCCAGGTACCGAAAATGAAAGTGCCAAAATATGAAGAGCTTTTTTCCCAATCCAACATAAAAATACTGACTGGCAGACTAATACGCAATTATATCAAGACCTGCAGGTGGTTTGGAGGAAAGGCCAGGCTGATCAGGGAAATAGTATTAAGTGATATGGTACATTTTTCATTCCAGCAGGAAAGTTTTTCATGGCTGGTAATTGAGGTAAGATATATAGAAGGACTCCCCGAATTGTACCAGCTTCCACTCAGCTTTGCAACAGGCGAATCGGAGTCGGTCTTGAGGGAAAGTTCTACTGCCGGAATAATAGCACCGGTAGTTATAGGGAACAACCAGGGTATTTTATATGATGCGGTATATAGCAGCCTTTTCAGGGAAGCACTGTTCGAGTATATGTCAAAAAACAGGAAAATAAGGGAAAAAAGCAGTGAGCTGGTATTTAATGTCAACAGGGAATTCAGGGACGAACAGAAAACCGAAGAAGAGAAGGAATTTCACTCAAAGGTTCTAAGCGCAGAACAAAGCAATACTTCCATAATTTTCAAACGGAAATATTTCTTTAAGCTTTACCGGAAGCTTGACCGTGTCATCAATCCTGATCTTGAGATTATCCGTTTCCTGACTGAAAAAACCAGCTTCCGGAATGTTCCGCCATTCAGGGGATCGATCGAACACAGGCAGGGGAACTATACGCCAATGGTCATGGGTATGATGCAGGTGATGGTGGAAAACCAGGGTGATGCCTGGGATTATACAGCTGATGAGCTGAACCGCTATTTTGAAAGGATCCTGGCACTGCCCGATTTTGACGATGTGCCCCAGCTAAAGGGTGATATTGTCGATCCGGAATCATTTGAGCATCTAGATGAAGAAATTAAAGATATAATAGGTGTTGCTGCACTTGAGCGTATATGCCTTTTGGCACAGCGTACCGCCCAGATGCACAGGAGTCTTGCTTCGCGTCCGGATGAGCCGGATTTTGAGCCCGAACCTTTCTCATTGCATTATCAACGCTCTTTGTTTTCATCTTTGCAGTCCCTGACACGAAGCTCACACCAGTCGCTCGAAGCAAACATGAATAACATACCGGATACCGCAAGAGAGGAAGCCCGGGAGATCCTTGAAATGAGAAACAGCATCCTGAACAGGATGAGAAGGATCTATGCCAAAAAATTCAACTCCATCAAAATAAGGAATCACGGCGATTATCATCTGGGACAGGTGCTCTTTACCGGTAAGGACTTTTTCATCATCGACTTTGAGGGAG
The DNA here is from genome assembly GCA_007123885.1 of Bacteroidales bacterium. Taxonomy (GTDB): domain Bacteria; phylum Bacteroidota; class Bacteroidia; order Bacteroidales; family PUMT01; genus PXAP01. The sequence continues at coordinate 3,338 of SLGC01000230.1, forward strand.
AGCCTGCCCGGTCATTCAGCGAAAGAAGGCTTAAAAGATCGCCTTTGCGGGATGTGGCCGGTATGTTGAGATCATTTCATTATGCCGCTTACAGTGCAATTTTTAAACTTACCACTCTCCGGAAGGAGGATCTTGAGATTTTGGAGAAATGGGCCGAATTGTGGTACCATTATACCAGCGGGATATTTATGAAGAATTATATTGATGCTCTTGGTAAGACGAACCTTATACCGGATGAACGGGAAGATCTTGAAACAATGCTTGATACCTTCATTTTGGAAAAGGCGGTCTATGAACTGAGTTATGAATTGAACAACAGGCCTGATTGGGTTATCATTCCCATAAAAGGAATTAAATATATTATGGGCCGTGATTAATAAAAAACGAGGAAATCATGATGAAAAAGGACCCGGATAAGCAAACACAGGAAGAACCGGTAGTTTCATTTTCCCTTTTGAACGATTATGATATACATCTGTTCCGGGAGGGGCGACACTTTAGATTATATGAAAAGCTTGGTTCTCATCTGACTGAGGTAAATGATGCCAAAGGCACATATTTTGGCGTCTGGGCGCCCAATGCCCGAAAAGTGAGCGTTGTCGGGAACTTTAATGGCTGGAACCCCCACTCACATATCCTGTTTATCCGCTGGGACGGATCGGGGATCTGGGAAGGTTTTATCCCCGGCCTCGGCCACGGTGAAGTCTATAAATATCATATTGAATCCACTCTTGGCGATTTCCATGTTGAAAAGGGTGATCCTTTTGCGTCCAGATGGGAAGAACCCCCGCGTACGGCCTCAATTATCTGGGACAGATCGTTTGCCTGGGGCGACCGGAAATGGATGGATGAAAGAAAGGAAACAGCAGGTAAGCCAAAGCCGGTATCGGTTTATGAGATGCACCTGGGTTCATGGCGAAGGTGCCGGGAGGAGGGCAACCGCTATCTCACCTACCGTGAACTTGCAGCCCAGCTTCCAGAATACCTGAAAGATCTGGGTTTTACACACGTTGAATTCATGCCTGTGACGGAACACCCCTTTTACGGATCGTGGGGATACCAGGTAACCGGGTATTTTGCACCCACCAGCAGGTTCGGGACTCCACAGGATTTTATGTTCCTGGTCAACGAACTGCACCGCGCCGGCATCGGGGTTATTCTTGACTGGGTACCTTCACATTTCCCGTCCGATCAGCACGGCTTGTCATATTTTGATGGTTCGCACCTTTATGAACACCAGGATATGCGCGAGGGATACCATCCGGACTGGAAGAGCTATATTTTTAATTACGGCAGGAATGAGGTGAGATGCTTTCTGATAAGCAATGCGATATTCTGGCTTGATGTATATCATGCCGACGGATTGAGGGTGGATGCAGTAGCATCTATGCTGTACCGCGACTATTCCAGAAAAGAGGGTGAATGGATCCCCAACCGGTTCGGTGGCAGGGAAAACCTGGAGGCTATAAGTTTTCTCAAGCAGGTAAATGAGGCCACACATGAAGAATTTCCGGATATCAGCAATATGGCAGAAGAATCAACAGCCTGGCCTATGGTTACACGTCCGTCCTATGTCGGGGGACTGGGTTTTGATATGAAATGGATGATGGGCTGGATGCATGATACCCTGATGTATTTCTCCAAGGATCCCGTTCACCGTCATTATCATCAGAATGATATAACCTTCAGCATAATTTATGCCTTTACCGAGCATTATATACTTCCCCTGTCGCATGACGAGGTTGTCTACGGGAAAGGTTCGCTGATAAACAAAATGCCGGGAGATGAGTGGCAGAAATTTGCCAATCTGCGGCTGCTTTACAGTTATATGTTTGCCCATCCCGGAGGCAAACTCCTGTTTATGGGTTGTGAGTTTGCGCAGATGGCCGAATGGGCCCATGATAGCAGCCTTGATTGGCATCTGTTGAATTACAACCCTCATCGGGGAATCAAAAAGATAATCAAAAGGCTCAATTCCATTTACAGCCAGGAAAAAGCTTTTTATGAACGCCAGTTTGAACCCGAAGGCTTTGAATGGATAGATATCCACGATTCGGTAAACAGTGTGATAAGTTTCTGCCGTAAAGGCAAATCCGATGATGACCTTATCGTCGCAGTCTTCAATTTTACTCCTGTTCCCAGGTATGATTACCATATTGGTGTGCCTTCCGGCGGAAAATGGGTTGAGCTTTTCAATAGCGATGAATGGGATTTCGGCGGGAGCAATGTCAGGAACCCCTGGGAAGTTGAAGCGTGGGAGCATCCTACACACGACCGGCCAAATACATTGTCCCTTACCTTGCCTCCCCTGGGAGCAATATTCATGAAACACCAGGGCGAACCTCATTCTTTAGATGGTGAGGGTTCATAATTTCCCTGCATTGATTGCCATGTGTAACATCCTTTGGTGGTAGATTGTCTGATTTTGATGACTTTTTTATTCAGGTCGTAAACCGGCACCTGACGTGGCAAAAAGATAAGTCTCCAGCCACATCAATGTCAAGCAGAGCAGTTTCTCGATGGGTTAATTCAGCATATCCCTTTATTCACTGCTAATGTCTTAATGTGAAGAGAAAAAAGCATTATAAAAGAAGGCCCGCCTCCAGGAAAACAAACGTTTTTCAAATTATTGTAATTATCATTATAATAATCTTTGTTTTCCTGGCAAGGGTTATTTTTGCCTGATCATGGAAAGTATAAATCTACAGGATAAAAAGCATGAACGGAGACTTGAGGAAATGGATAATGATAAGGAGCCTCGGCCCTGATCCAGCCTCTGTGGAGCCCCAGGGGTGGTAACCATTGCTTTATCGGTTCAATCCTCAACTCAAGGATTTATTACGGCACAGGGATTACCAGGTTCTTCCTGAAACCTATCCGGTGTAAATTTTACATTTTTACCAGGTTATGGCAAGGTATTTTATTCCTTGTGATATCGTACAGGATTACTAATGTCCTCCGAAGTAAATGTGTTTAGTTCAACTATTTTTGCAGTGTCCCTGTATAGTGGCGGGACAATATTCCGGGCTTCAGCCTTGCCGGGAACCTCCACTATGATCCATGCTTTATGCTCACCGTCAACGCAGCCCCAGTCAGCTTTACCCAGAAAATGGGAGCCGGTTTCCAGGAAAATCCGGATTGCTTTCTCACATTCCTGCCTGCTATCGCCATGAGGAACTTCGATCAGAAATTTTTTCATATCGCCATCCTCCATAATTTTCGTTAACAAAATCAACTTGTATAATGCAAGTTACTTAAAATATTTTTTATGGGCTACACATTGACCGGTGTTATCTGAAATGAATCTAAACTCCGGTTTTGTTAGCCGGAATATCCTAACCATCAATAATAAAAAATTTGCTAAAATCGGATTATCCATCCCCGGAGGAGGTGGCTTTAATCCCGTTTTTTGCTGCGCACCGGTTTTTTTATCGCACATGCCTTTCGGGCAAGGCCCCGCCAGGACATTACCGCGTACACGGGTTTACAAGTTAAACTAAAGTTAGTCCTGAACATGAAAGCCAGTTTAAAGCTGCATTGTAAACGACGGTTAATAGCTATTCCGCTTTCTTTGACGCTAGAAGCGAATCTGCATTTGGATGAATTAAACAGAAGGAGAATTGGAATTTATATGCGCTTTTAGATTAGGAAGAGTTTTCGGAGTTAAATAGAATAAATTTAAAAAGGGCTTTTTGTTTTTTAGAGGATAAAAAATGATGTTTTGAACGAATGGTTGCAGCACCGGGGTCAGTTTTTACGTATTGAGAGTATAACCAAATCCCGGAACAATGAAGACAAAAACTCTTTTGCAGATCCTGATGTCGCTGTTTCTTGTAATTCTCGCTTACTCCTGCCAGCATGAGGATACCTATGAAGTCCTGTCACCCGTGTACATGGAATTTGATGAGTTCCGCGCGCCTCTCAAATCCTCCCCTGCAAGGGATATCAAACAGGCCGGTAAGATATATTTCAAGGATAATTACATTTTTGTTAACGAGGTTAATAAAGGTATCCATGTAATTGACAACTCAAATCCGCGCTGGCCGAAAATAATTGTTTTTTATGAAATAACCGGAAATGTTGATTTGGCGATCAGGGGTAACACATTGTTTGCCGACAGTTACATCGACCTAGTGGCCATAAATATTTCTGACATTTTTGACCCGGTTGAAGTGGGGCGCATAAAGAATGCCTTTCCCGAAGTATTGCCCATACCGGATGATCCAGCCATCCCAATGGCCTGGGATGAGATAGACAGGAGAAAGGGAGTAATTGTAGACTGGAAACCCACCAAAAGGACCGGTTATGGCCCTGACAGGCTCTGGTGGGGAGGTGCGCGGATGGATTTTTTGGCTTTGGCATCGGGCGGCGGGATGGAGTCGGCAGGAGCCGGAGTGGCGGGTTCAATGGCACGTTTTATGCTTAATCAGGAATACCTTCATTCTATTGCACAGCCCTTTGTGCTGAAAACCATTGATGTATCCTCACCTGAAAATATGATGCAGACCGACAGTATTTATACATGGCGGGAGATGGAGACCCTTTTCAGATATGACGGACACCTGTTTGTGGGGACCACTACCGGCATGGTGATCTACAGCCTGGATAACCCGTCGAAACCGGAATTCGTATCGGAGCTGAACCATATTAATGCATGCGACCCGGTTGTGGTTGAGAACGGAATTGCATACGTAACATTGCGTGCAGGCACCTGGTGCATGAATACCACTAACCAACTTGATGTTATCGATATTTCAGACATCACCAGGCCAAAGCTTCTGAAGTCCTACCCTATGTTCAACCCGCATGGACTGGGTATTGACAATGGGACCCTTTTTATCTGTGACGGGGCTGACGGACTGAAAGTTTATGATGCTACTAACCCGCTGGCCGTACAATCGAACATGATAGCGCATTTTAAGGCAATTGATACATATGATGTGATACCTCTTGGCGATGTCTTGTTGCTGATCGGCCATGATGGACTGTTCCAGTATGACTATTCGAATCTGGAAAATATTTCTCTGCTCAGCCATATCAGGGTCGGGAAGTAAAAGCAGGCATGGGGAGACGAGGGTGGAATGATAGATGCAGGTGGTGGAATGATTGATGCAGGTGGTGGAATGGATAGATGCAGGGTGGCGGAATGATTGATGCAGAGTGGTGGAATGATAGATGCAGGTGGCGGAATGATAGATGCAGGTGGTGGAATGGATAGATGCAGGTGGTGGAATGGATAGATGCAGGTGGTGGAATGGATAGATGCAGGTGGTGGAATGGA
>SLGC01000001.1 GCA_007123885.1 Bacteroidales bacterium
TGAAAAAATTTTTATGTTAAAGCGAAGCGGTTCCTCCTGTTTGTCAAAATTTTGTAACTTCTTCACGAAATTTTGACTCTTGTTTTTACAGGAGAAATGTACATGAATTTTTTTTATCCGAAATTACACACACACGGATGAAAAAATTTTATGGTAAAGCGAAGCGGTTCCTCCTTTCCGTCAAAATTGGTAATTTCTCTACGAAATTTGACTCTTGTTTTTACAGGAGAAATATGTATAATAGCTCATTTGAAACTTTTAATAAGAAAGTATGATTTTACGGGAAACACTGTGTTCCCTGTTAGAGACTCTCACTGTATATATTCCCGGAGGGTAGCCGGTTAAGTCAAGCTGAGTTGTTTTTGCCGAAACCTGGCGATTAAATACCAGCCCTCCCATAGAATTGAATACTTCAATAGACAGGATTAGAGAGGATGTATTGATCCGGATTATCCCATCGGAAGGATTGGGAAGTATTTCAAGAAACCCTGGCCCTGCGATAAGATTTTCAATTTCAAGATCAACAACTGCCGGTTCAGACATCTTGCCTCCTGCCGAAACTCTATAGGTAAAGGACAGGGTTCCCTGTGTCCCGCTTTCTGCTACATAGCTAAAACTGCCATCCGGGTTAAATTCCAGGCTCCCATGCTGTGGTCCATGGTACAGCCATGCCGTAAGCCCGGTGCCATCGAGTGACAGATCATTCTTAAGTAAGCCGTTTTCGGAAGAAACCCTCAATATCCCGTTTTCCGGAACCTTGTAACTGTTACTCCTGGCTATGGGATTTCCGGGAAGCTTCCAGAGATTTTCCTTCATAATGAAATAGGAATCTTTCAGGTATTCCTCTGCGCCGCAAGCTGTTTGCCAGTGATCCCAACTGAACCTGGATAAAGTTGAATAGAAATCATCGCCATGGATAAGGGAAAGTGCAATGCCATCTGACAGGGTATCCTGATACCCGGGTATGTCATGGTAATCATGTATCACGGTCATTTCCGAAGGATCGCTGAAGTGGATCAGGTTCCAGGGGAGCCTTATGTCAATTTTTGTTGTATCAAGGATAACCAGGTCATTACTGGAAAGGGGATGGTCAAGTCTTTTAAAATTCAGGTTACCGATGTACTGTATTTCCTGTTCAAAGTAGTTATTCTTGAAGCGGACTATATTCCAGTGATCCCCGTCTGATGGAACCGAACGGTAATACTGTCCCGGCATTCTCATCCTGTGCCATTTTCCGAACTGGTCATATGCATGGGTAACAAATAATTTACATGCATGATTTGTGATCATAAGCAAAAATTCAGCCCTGTTTTCAAGAATATGGCCTGTTGGTACAACAGATTCACCCAGCATCGCATCATAAGTGTCGATTGCCACCCACAGGGTATCCATTATACCCAGAAAACCGTTCATATTCAGTCGAATGTTAAAAAAGGTATAATCGGCATATGCTTCAACAGACCTTACCTGACCATGGTCACCGAATGATTCCCACTGCCTGAAGGAAACATCTTTGCTACGGAAGCCCACAAGACCGAAATTCTGTTCGGCAGATACCAGGTTATGCCACAGTATCCGGCGGTCGGGCATATAATCCATCGTAGCAGTAAACCAGATCCATTTAAACCATTCATCCATCCATGAGAACTGCATTCCTCCTCCGGCCCCGGATCTGTAAATATTATCGAGCATACGCAGGTTATCTTTTGCCAGCTTTTGTTGGTCGGCACCGCCGTGATGTATGCCGTTGCTTGCAAAATGAGCGATACCCACACTGGATGATGTTCCAAATTCGGCAATAATAAGAGGCATTGTCCGGTAATGGTTTTTCAAGGCTGTAAGATATCCGAGATAGGAATTATTTCCCCAGGCATCGTAATAGTCCCTGAATTGGGGCGACCTGCTTACAAAATCCGGATAATAGGGGTATGCATGGTAGCTGATAAACATACCCGCAGGTGCTGCGGAGAAATCAACATATGAAAGGTCAATGAAGGTGGTATCCTCATGCCTGTCAAGCTCCGTCGGATGATGCAGGGGATCGAGTGTAGGCCAGCTGGAAATACTGACAGGGCGCTGGGTATTATAATTATCATATTCGTGCGAAACAAGATGGTCCAGTTTTTTCACAAACCAGGCTTCCGATGGTTTTGTATCCCTGATAGAAAAATAACGGCCCGTATAGGAGGATATGCCGGCATTGGTCTTATCGGTTAACAGTACTTCACGGGCATAAACCTCCCTGCCTATTATATAACCCATTACCCAGCGTGAAACATCAATACTATATTCACCATAAGCCTTTCCGAACCGGTGAGGGATGACCCTGTTCCCGTGAATGCAGTCTACGTTCGTCTCGATCTCATCAATAAATGAGCCGGTAAGCTGGTGAAGGTCTCCTGTAAAGCCAGGAAGTTCCTCTTCCAGCCAGACACCCTGAAATAGAAAGAGTGGTGACTGCGGATTGGCCAGGTTGAATGAATCCAGCACCTCGTAGAACCATGGATAATGAAGGGTGTAAAGACGTACGGTATTGAATCCTGCATCCCGTATCTGCTGAAGCCAGCGGCCATAGTCCACCCGTGACGCCCTTAACTCGCCGGGAAAGGTGCCCGGAACTGCAATGCCCAGGTTGATCCCTTTAATGAAAAGCGGCACATATTCATTACCGTTCCATAAGGTGATGTTTGAATCATCGACTGAGAAGGGAAAAGGGGTTTCTTCAGTGGAGATAGGGCTTGCAGCAGCATCTGCCAAAATTGGTGCAAGGGATACAAGAAAAAAGAGTAGAATTTTCTTCATATGATGTAATTACGGTAAGCTATCCGTCCGGGATATTTTTTTAAAACTAAAGTTTTTTTTTCAATTCCCACTTATCATTGGCGTTTTCCTTATTCCTGTGCACTTCAGAGTCAGTTTTTTAAACTGCCCGTGGGTCGGGACGGGCAGGAAGGCGGGCCATCCTGCTTACTTCAACTGAAGGGAAATCGAATTCTTCACTTACCCGCCCTTCAACCAGGTAAACCCCCGGTCCCGTGAAGGGATATTTTTTCAGCGTTCCCGGAAAGTTCACGGTATCAAAGAATTCGCCCCTCTCATCGAGAAAACATCCGAACTGCATTATCTCTTTCCTTGCTGTGCGAACATACTTGGTTGTAACCAAATCACCCACCATTCGCACTGTCTTTCCGGTACTATGGGATAGATCACCTGCCAGGGCATTGCCCCGGTAGGAAGTCTGCAGCATTTCAAACCGGGAAAGCGTAACGGGGAAACCAAGCAGCTCCATTTCATCCCAGGCATCCTCCAGGACAGTGTCGGCCATGGGAGGGAGGCGGTAGATTTTTTCCGGCTCGCTCACGAACATTTTTTTTGAAGCATAAACTTTCTTCTCTTTTGTTGTAAGGAAATGAGTGTCCCACAGCAGCTCTTTCTTGCTTTTCCCGGTGAAACGGAAAGCCCCGCAGCGGATCAGCATCTTTATCTGCTCGATGCCTGCCGGCACCCGGTCCATGAAACCGGCAAGACTTTGGAATTCTCCGTACCGGTCTCTTTCGGCCTCTATCTGTTTTCCGAGGCCCGACTCCAGCCCTTTAATATGTACCAGTCCCATAAATATAACATCTCCGTTGATGCTTGTCTTGTACTGCCCCCTGTTTACGCAGGGCAGTTCGATGCTGGCTCCATACCGTTTAGCCTCATTCACATATACCCAGGTACGGTAGAAGCCCCCGAAATTATTTATCACAGCCACATGGAACTCGTGCGGGAAATGGGTTTTCAGATAGAGGCTCTGGTAACTTTCCACGGCATATGAAGCCGAATGGGCCTTGCAGAAGGCATACCCCGAAAATGAGGCTATCTGCCTCCACACCTCCGTTGTAAGTTCCGCGGGATAGCCTTTCTGGTGGCAGTTGGTAAAAAAGGTATCGCGGATACGGTCAAACTCTTTCCGCGAGCGGAACTTGCCCGACATGGCCCTCCGGAGGATGTCGGCATCGGACAGATCCAGTCCCGCGAAATGGTGTGCGATCTTTATCACATCCTCCTGGTACACCATTATGCCGAAGGTCTCGCCAAGCTGCTGCTCAAATACCGGGTGCAGGTAGCTGAACGAGCCGGGATTGTGAAAACGGTGTATGTACTCTTTCATCATCCCGCTTTTGGCCACACCCGGCCTGATTATAGAACTTGCCGCCACCAGTCTCAGGTAATCCCTGCACCTGAGCTTCTTGAGCAACCCCCGCATGGCCGGTGATTCTATATAGAAGCAGCCAATGGCCTCACCCCGGTAGAGCCTTTCGTTTATTTCAGGGTCTTCCTTAAACTCGCCGACCCTGTGCACATCGATCTTTTGCCGGCGGTTTTCCCTCACTATATCGACGCACTCCCCGATATGGGCAATTCCCCGCTGGCTCAGGATATCCAGCTTTTCGAAGCCTATCTCCTCGGCCACGTACATATCCCACTGGGTGGTGGGAAAACCCTTGGGAGGCATATCCAGGGCAGTGTAACAGGTGATCGGCTTTTCGGATATAAGCACCCCGCCGGCATGTATGCTGCGGTAATTGGGAAAATCTATCAGCCGGCTGCCATAGTCGAAAATTTTCCCGGTAAGCCCGTCATGCAAAGACTTGTCGCCGGGATCATCCACAAGCCGGTCTATCTCGCTTTTGGGCAGCCCGTAAACCTTGCCAAGTTCGCGGATGATAGAGCTGTCGCGGAAGGTATTGATGGTGCCAAGCAGGGCGGTATGATCCCTTCCGTAACGCTTGAAAATGTAATCCAGCACCTCGTCGCGCTCGGTCCACGCGAAATCAATGTCGAAGTCCGGGGGACTGGTTCGCTGGGGATTGATGAACCGCTCAAAGTAAAGGTTCAGCTCAATGGGGTCAATATCGGTTATCCTCAGGCAGTAAGCAACTATGCTGTTTCCCCCGCTGCCTCTTCCCACATGGTAAAAGCCGCGGTACATTGCATAGCGTATTATATCCCAGGTAATAAGGAAATATGAAGAGAAACCGAGCCTGTCTATTACCTGAAGCTCCTGTCTGAGGCGCTGCAGGGCTTGTTTGTCGCCGCCATAGCGATGCTTCCAGCCGTCAAGGGCCAGCTTTTCAAGCAGCAGCCTGTCATCGTAAGGACTGCCGGTAAAGGTGCGCCTGTTCTTGGGCAACGACTTATCGAACGAAAAGCTGCACCGGGTAAGCAGGGCAGAGGAGTTCAGAAGCAGTCCGGGATTGCCGGCATAGATCTTCCTCAGCTCGTGCGGATGTATGAAATATTCCATTCGGTTGGCCGTATCCTTGTCCCGTAGTTTGTCGAGCAGGGTATTATTGTCAATCGCCCTGAGATGCCTGTGGAACCCGAGATCTTCCGGGGTGGCGAAAGCCACCGGGCAATGCGCCAGTAATTTATGGCTGCTTTTACGGTACTCTTCCGGCCAAAGCCTGGATGCTTCCCAGGGACGGATGCCGATAAACTCGTTCTCCCTCAGGCGGCTGACCGGAACGCTTCCGGGGGCATAAAGCACATATACATTGTCAAAAGGAGGGGCAGAGGAGGGCAGGGCCCTGTGCTGCAGATTATGCTCCGTCAGGTGCCGGTTTATCTCTTCCATGCCATTTTCGTTTGCCGCAATGCAGGTATAGAGATAGTGCCCGTTCACCCTGAACTCCATTCCGCAAATGGGCTGTATGTTGTTTTTAAGGCACAGATCCGCGAAATCAAAGCAGGCGCTGCTGTTGTTTATATCGGTAAGCACAAGGGTCCCTATATTCCTCTTTCCGGCTTCTTCCACCAGCTTTTCGACCGGCATCGTCCCATAACGGAGACTGTAATATGAACGTGCTGTGTAAAGCATAACAGATTCGTTAATCATTTGCATCAGGATCCGGTCAGGAAATAGCCTTGCCCTCTCCCGGATCATGAGTTGTAAGGGGATGCAGATTGACCGCCCTGATAACCGCCTTTTTCCCGAACCTTTGTTTGAGCCGGTCAACAGTCCGGTAAAGATCCACCATGCCGGGAGTATCCTCAAACAGGTTGAGCTGCTGGGTACCCTGCACAAGATGGGTGAGGCGGATCCCCAGCAGCCGTATCAGCATGCGCCGGTTATAAAGCCTGTCAAACAGCTCGCCTGCAATTTCGATCAGCGTATGGTCGAATGATGTATAGGGGATCCTCTTTTGCAGGGTATGGGTGTCAAAATTGGCGTAACGCAGCTTTACCGTAACACAGGAGGTGAGCTTGTGCTGCGAGCGCAGCTCGAAGCACAACTTCTCCACCATTCCGGCAAGCAGGGATCTCATCATCCTGACATCGGTGCTGTCCTGCTCAAAGGTCCTTTCGGTGCTGATGGATTTCTGCTCCTGGTAAGGCTCCACGGGAGTGTTGTCTATGCCGTTGGCCCGCCTCCATATCTCGTTCCCATTCTTTCCCATTACCCGTTCCATCAGCTCCGGTGGCATCTGTCGCAGGGTCGATATGGTATCTACCCCCATTGCCCTGAGCATCCGGAAGGTTTTTTCACCTATCATCGGGATCTTTTTGATGGAAAGGGGAGCCAGGAAAACAGGCACCCGCGGCCTCTGAACGTGAAGTTCGCCTGAAGGCTTGGCCTCTCCGGTAGCGATCTTTGCCACCGTCTTGTTGACCGACAGCCCGAATGATATTGGCAGCCCCGTCTCCTTCATTATCCTTGCACGCAGCTGGTGAGTCCATTTATAGCAGCCGAAGAAACGGTCCATACCGCTTATATCTATATAATGCTCGTCGATCGATGCCTTTTCATAAACAGGTGCGCTTTCGGCAATAATATCGGTAACAGTCCGGGAATGCCTGCTGTATGATTCCATGTCGCCCCTTATAACAACGGCATCGGGGCAAAGCATCCTTGCCGTTTTCATAGGCATGGCCGAATGAACCCCGTACCTGCGCGTTTCATAGCTGCAGCTTGCCACAACCGACCTGTCGGATGTCCCGCCTATCAGCACCGGCTTGCTCTTAAGGCTGCTGTTCTGCAGCCTTTCGACCGAAACAAAAAAGCTGTCCAGGTCCATATGTACTATGTCGCGGTTAGCAATATCCATAATTATTGTTTTTGCAAAAACCCCATCCTCTAAATCTTTTTTAACCGACCGGGTTACGCACCCTTGCCGCACCCCAATCCCGGCTCACCACCTCCTCGGTAATCAACCAGCTTTACCGGTCGATTCCAGATTTTCCGCAATTTTGTGTACCCATCTCGTTCGCGGATTCCCGGCACACCACTTACCCGGATAACCGACCGGCTTTACGAATCTGACCGCTCCTGAATTTCCAAAAAGGTTGCAGTGATCCCTGGTAATTATATTTTTACCCACTTCATCCGGCAAGAGCGATTATTACGCGATTTATCAGTCAAAAATTGATTTTAATTTAAATTTGTCTTACTTTTGACTATTAAATAGTCATATTTGCGACTATAATATAGTAAATTAATTTTGAAACAGAAAAGCCCGTGCCAGGGATATGAGGCTCGTAAAAAGCAGGGAACAGCTATATTCCCCGGTACATACTGTTGTTAAATAATCTCAAAAAATCATGTACTTTTCAGCCAACATAAAACACCTTCGCAAACGAAGCAAAAGGACGCAGGAGGATGTGGCCTTTGCCCTCAAGACGAAGCGCAGCACCCTGAATAATTATGAAAACGGGGCAACTGTACCAAACGCCACTGTTTTGCTTGCTTTCTCAGATTATTACAAAATTGCCATTGACACTCTTCTACGAATTGACCTTTGCAATCTCTCCGAATACCAGCTTTCCGAACTTGAAAGGGGCAACGATGTATATATAAGGGGCACAGGGCTGCGCGTGCTGGCGACCACCGTCAACAACAGCAACGACGACAATATTGAGCTGGTCAATGAAAAGGCAAAGGCCGGTTATGTTACCGGTTACGCCGATCCCGAATACATAAAGGAACTGCCTGTATTTCAGCTTCCTTTTCTTTCGGCAAGCAGAAAGTACCGCACCTTCCAGATAAGCGGCGATTCCATGCTTCCGTTGCCTGACGGATCATGGGTAACAGGGGAGTTTGTAACGGACTGGCATACCATTGTAAGCGGCCGGCCATATATAATCCTAACTTTAAATGATGGAGTGGTATTCAAGATTGCCGATAACCTGATACGGTCGGAAGGAGTCCTGAGGCTTTACTCACTCAATTCCTTTTATGAACCCTATGATCTTCATGCAGGAGATATCAGGGAGATATGGCGCTTTGTTAATTTTATCAGTACCGAACTTCCCTCGACAGAAACCGGTGATGAGGCAACCCGTCGCATAGTGGCAGCACTTAAGGGTGAGCTTGAGATGATACGCAGGAAACTTGAAAAATAATTAAATTGTTTCAAATGTGTTACTCATGAATGTCCTTAACAAGATTTATCGTAAGTCGGTTATACTTGTAACTTCCAATGCAAAAGATATTCAATTGCAAAAATCGATCGGATATCACTTACAATTTAAAAAAAAATGAAACCGGGAATATAACTGGATTTAGTTTGATCAGAGATGTCATCATAGCATGCCGGGTTGCATGATTAA
>SLGC01000201.1 GCA_007123885.1 Bacteroidales bacterium
ATCCGGCTTCTGCATCGTGCAGGAATCGAACTTGTTCAAATTGAAGGAGAATAATTCCGGTTCATCATACCGGAATAAATTAAAAACCGGATTGAACAAATTCTTTGAAATAGTCTTGAAGATATAAAATGCAACATCATTTAAATTATTGGCAAGCGTCTGTGATTTCTATTTGGAATTCATGTGACCCTTAAATTTGCAAATATAAAAGCATGAAACTCAAAATAAGACCCTCTTCAACATATCTGCCCCTATTATTTGCCATTGTTCTCATCATGGGGATGCTGATCGGTGTAAAGCTCGTGGAGCGGACAACCGGTAGTTCAATGTTTGTTTATCCCAAAACAGATAAGCTCTCCGGTATCCTTAATTTTATAGAAAGGGAGTATGTGGATTCTGTTTCCAGGGATATGCTGGTAGAAGAAACAATTCCCGAGCTTTTAAAGAATCTTGATCCTCATTCGGTTTATATACCCGCCAGGGACCTGCAGCGTGTCAGTGAACCTCTTGAAGGCAATTTTGACGGGATAGGTATCCAGTTCAATATGCTGAATGATACTGTAGTAGTAATACAGACAATTTCAGGCGGACCTTCACAGAAAATAGGGATCATGCCCGGCGACCGGATCGTGACAATCAATGATACTCTGGTGGCAGGTGTTGATTTGCCTGATCAGGAGATCATGAAAAGACTGAGGGGTTTGCGGGGAAGCAATGTAAGGGTAGGGGTAAAACGTCAGCATATTTCAGGATTGGTGGAATTTGAAATAACCCGGGACCGTATACCACTCCACAGCGTTGATGTTGCTTATATGGTTTCCGATGATATCGGCTATATAAAGATCAGCCAGTTTTCGAGAACAACTTTTCGTGAATATATCGAAGCTGCCGAAAAACTGGATGCCCAGGGGATGAAAAAGCTTATCCTGGATCTGCGCGGTAATGGCGGAGGATACATGGATCAGGCTACCAGTATTGCCGATCAGTTCCTTGATGAAGGCAAACTTATTGTATATACAGAAGGCCGTGCCAGTCCCCGTTCCGAAGTCCATGCCACCTCAAAGGGCATCAACCTTGATACCGAGGTGCTTGTATTGATCGATGAATGGAGTGCCTCAGCAAGTGAGATCATTGCCGGTGCTTTACAGG
The DNA here is from genome assembly GCA_007123885.1 of Bacteroidales bacterium. Taxonomy (GTDB): domain Bacteria; phylum Bacteroidota; class Bacteroidia; order Bacteroidales; family PUMT01; genus PXAP01. Next base: position 1,150 of record SLGC01000201.1, read on the forward strand.
ATAATGACAGGGGACTTATCGTGGGCAGGCGTTCTTTTGGTAAAGGGCTTGTACAAAACCAGATACCATTCTCAGACGGTTCTGCTCTCAGACTTACTGTTGCCCGTTATTACACTCCCACGGGGAGAAGTATACAAAAACCATATGATGCTGGTTCTGACGACTATTTCAATGATCTTGACCAGCGGTTCGTTCATGGTGAATTTGATATTGCCGACAGCATCAAACTTGAAGATTCACTTAAATATACCACTCCTGGTGGCAACATTGTCTATGGTGGTGGCGGTATTATGCCCGATGTTTTTATTCCACGCGATACAACCGGGATGACAGACTATTACGGCAGGGTAACAAGGCAAGGACTGGTTTACAGGTTTGCCTTTAATTATTCCGACAAGAACAGGTCTTTTTTATTGGGATTTGATAATGTTGAAGATATACAAAGGTATCTGGACAGACAGAACCTTATGGATGAATTTGTCAGGTTTGCAGAAGAAAACGGGGTAAACAGAAATTCAGGGCAGATAAGCCGCTCGTACGAAATTATCCATACTCAGATAAAGGCATATATTGCCAGGAATATTATCGATAATGAGGGCTTTTATCCCATTATCGGGAGGATCGATGAAGCTCTTAACCGGTCGGTAACACTACTTAAGCAGGGTGAGGGAAATCAGTTCCTGGGCAGGAACTGATTTCCTGTAATCCGCTGTATGCCGGCAATCATCAGGCTGGAAAAAGGGAATCAATGCCGCTATTGCAGGTATATTAATTTTCTTTGAATTAAAATTAAACCTTTTCAACTTTGGTTAGTCGAAAGTAACAGATAACCGAAAATCATTCATATTAAAAATTATCATTATGAAAAGGTGGAATTTAAAAACTTTTACGCTACTGGCAGCCGTACTTCTCCTTGCATCGGGGATCGATGCCATTGCCCAGCGAGGAAGGGGAATGGCCCCAAGAGGTGGTGCCGGCATGGGGCAGGTATGTTTTAATATACCTAACCTGACCGAAGATCAACTTCAGCAAATCACTGAACTGCGTACCAGGCACCTGGGAGAAATGCAGGACTACCGTGATCAGATTGATGTTAACAGGATCCGATATCGCTCCCTGATCCGTGAAGGGGCCGATATGGGTGCCATTAATTCAAATATCGAAGAGAGAGCATCCATTCGCACACAGATGGAAAGGAAACAGGCAGAACATCATCAGTCCATCAGGAATATCCTTACCGAAGAACAGAGGGCATGGTTTGATGCAGCGCCTAGAGGCGGCGTCGGCTTTCGCCAGGCAGGGCCCGGTGCAGGCCGCAGGGGCGGTGCATGTCCGTTTCTTGGAACCGGTGTAGCTCCGGGAGTGAGAGGACCAAGGGGCAGATGGTAAATGATTTATGCCGATAAATGTGCCGGAGCTGTTTCCCTTAAAAGGAAGCAGCTCCTCATCATTATAAACCCCGGGCAATGTGGTTTATATCATCGATTGATCTATGAGCATTGACCGGAAATCTTCCCGGGCCGAAGATTAATTTGGTTTTTCTCATCCGGGAAATGATCCATTCCTATATGCCCGGCTTAAGATCAATGAGGGTTATTCCAACCATAATAATTCATTTTTCGTCTTTATATTAAAAGATAAATTACCGGTACGGTTTTTCGTATAGAGAATATTTTAATTTTGATGCAATATTTAGTATTTTATCATGATGTTGATCTATAGTAACTACGGTTTCATTAATTCCTATTCTGATTTTCATTCGTGATATTGGCCTTCAGCCTATTTTAAATGGTAATATGCAAATTTTAATCATACAGTAGTGGTCAGCTACTGATCCGTATTCATATCAAGAAGGAAAAATATGCGATTGAAAAAAAACATAGCCCTCAGCGAAACAGGATTTGTCTTTGATCCCAATACAGGTGATTCTTTTTCACTCAACAGGATCGGCCTTGAGATAGTGGAAAAGCTCAGGCACGACAAAACAGACCAGGAGATCTTAAACGAACTGCTTGAAAATTATGAGATTGACAAGGCAAGTCTTGATAAATACTATTTTGACTTTGTATCCACTCTGCAATATTACCAGCTGATTGATGATACTACCGGTCACCGTGAATTTTTATGAAAATCTGGATAGCCAACCTGCCGGTAGAATGAATAAACTAAACATCACGGTCGCCGTTACGGGGCTGAACAACATCGACAGTCCCGGTCCTGGAGTCCCTGTGATAAGGGCTTTAAGGGAGTCGGATTTTTTCAACGTACGTATTATTGGGCTGGCCTACGAGAATCTCGAACCCGGCATCTATATGCCGGGGATTGCCGACAAGGTGTATATGATCCCTTATCCTTCTGACGGGGTGGAAGCCCTGCTTGAAAGACTTGAATATATAAATTCAAGGGAGCGTATTGATGTTCTTATTCCCAATTTTGACTCGGAACTGTATACCTTTATGAAGTCTGATAAAAGACTGGGAGAAATGGGGATCAAAACATTTCTTCCTGAACTGGCACAATATGAGGAAAGACATAAGGCAAATCTTTCGGGTTTTGGAAAGAAATACAACGTGAAAGTTCCCGGCAATTTTGAGTTATTCAGCCATTCCGATATTCAGAAAATACCCTCCGGATTCACTTTCCCGCTTATGGTTAAGGGGAAATTTTATGATGCATATACGGCAGAAAACAAGCAGCAGATTGCCTTTTTCTATAATAAGATAGCGGCTAAATGGGGATTACCGGTAATTATTCAGGAATTTGTCAGAGGCACCGAAGTAAATGTAGTGGCCCTCGGCGACGGGCAGGGCAATACAATCGGGGCGGTGCCAATGAGAAAACAGTATATTACCGACAAGGGGAAAGCATGGGGCGGGGTAACACTTGATGATAAAAACATGCTGGAATTGACCCGCAGGATCATCTCTGAAACAAAGTGGAGGGGAGGCATGGAGCTGGAAATTATAAAAACAGCCTCAAATGAATTGTACCTGATTGAGATCAATCCCCGGATACCTGCATGGGTCTATCTTGCGGTGGGTGCAGGTCAAAACCTGCCGGAGGCGCTTGTCAGGCTTGCATTGGGACTCGATGTGGAACCTTTTACCAGCTACAAGGTTGGAAAAATGTTTATACGCTATTCATACGACCTTTTGGTAGATATCGGCCAGTATGAACTTGTCTCCACAAAAAGGGAGAATTAATCAGACTGCCGGTTTTGCTGGATGACAAACCGGTCTGGCCGGATAAACTAATTAAAATGAATATTTACTGAAAGCTAATACAAGTTATGGAAAAGCTTCCTTTTGAACGCCCGGTGATAAACAAACTGAGTGCCGGCATGCCCGGCAAATTCGGCATGAAAACCCATATCTCTCCTGTTACCCACATAGACCAGGTTGGAGTGAAAGAGCTGACCGGACAATACGGCTCCCCGCTCTTCGTGCTTTCCGAAAAATCGTTGCGCCAGAACTTCAGTGAGGCAAAAAGAGCATTTGAAACCCGCTATCCGAAGGTACAGTTCGCCTGGTCCTACAAGACGAATTATCTTAATGCAGTGTGCAGTGTCTTCCACCAGGAAGGTGCATGGGCAGAGGTTGTTTCAGGATTTGAGTATGATAAGGCAATTGCCCTTGGCGTTGAAGGTAAACACATTATTTTTAACGGACCTGATAAAAGCAGGGATGATCTTAAGAAGGCAGTTAACAACAACTCGCTGATCCATATTGATCATTTTGATGAAATGTACACACTTACAGAGCTGGCCGGGGAGAGTGAAAACAAACCAAAGGTGGCCATCAGGGTCAATATGGATACGGGTGTTTATCCTGTATGGGACAGGTTCGGATTTAATTATGAGAATGGTGAGGCATGGGATGCCTTGAACAGGATAATGATGGCCGGTAAACTCGAGCTGGTGGGTCTGCATGCACATATCGGCACATATATGCTGTCGGCTTCAGCATACGGGATCGCTGCATCGAAGCTTGCTGAGCTCGCCGCCCAGCTTGAGAAAAAATTTGGTCATGTGGCAGGATATATTGATGTTGGAGGAGGTTTTGCCTCAAAAAATACCCTGAAGGGTGCCTACTATTCCGGCAGCGATACTGCTCCCGGTTTTGACGAGTATGCAGAGGCTATTGCTGCAGCACTGGTAAATTCCCGGATCAAGCCTGCCAATATGCCTCTGCTCATACTGGAGACCGGGCGGGCCCTGGTTGATGATGCAGGCTATTTGCTGGGTACTGTCATTGCCAATAAAAGACTTTCCGATGGCCGGCGGGCTACAATCATTGATGCCGGGGTAAATATTCTCTTTACCTCCTTCTGGTACGACCATCAGGTAAATCCCGGACAGCCCGTTTCCGAGCATACGGAAGAGACGACCATTTTCGGTCCGCTTTGTATGAACATAGATGTGATCAAGGAGGCTGCAGTAATGCCTGTTTTGAAAAAAGGTGACAGGGTTGTGATAAGCCGGGTGGGAGCCTACAATCTGACCCAGTGGATGCAGTTTATCACTTTACGACCCAAAGTAGTGATGATAGATCCCGAAGGTAATGTTCACCTTATCAGGGATTCTGAAACTCTGGAAACACTGACATCACTTGAAAAGCTTCCCGGCCACCTGAAGCAATTCAGGTTGTAGAATGAGACCCGACGATCGACCGAAGATCAAATTAACCCTGCTTTTTAAGAAAAAGCTAATCATATAGATGTAAAATCAGCCATAGTTCAAAATATATTCATAACTTTTTGTGAGACGAAGTATCATGGGGATCCATCCGAATAAACTTAGGTTCTAAAATTGTTAATTAATTAGATATAGTTTGCATTCAAATAATTTCAGACATTGCACATGGATATATCCCCTTGGTTTATTCATCTTTTTTTGTCTGCCGAAGGATGTTATTTTGCGTGGGCGGGTTTTTTAAGAGTTTTAAGTCCTGATGATGAAAAATATTTCAGAAGCCGGTGAAAACAATGACTTTCGACTGTTTTACAGAGGAGTGCTGAACAGTTATTCACAGGTTTTTTTCTCAGACAATATGGTATTTTCCCTGGTGATTATCCTTGTCACCTTTATTGATCCTTTCATTGGTGTCTGGGGACTGGCTTCTGTTTTGATCACAAATCTCACCGGGATGTTCCTTGGTTTTGACAAGCGTATCATTTCCAGGGGTATCTATGGATTTAACAGCCTGCTGGTGGGACTGGGACTGGGCGTTTATTTTGCACCGGGATGGCATTTTCTTATTATCGTGCTGCTGGCGGCCGTATTTACCCTTTTTATCTCAATATCGGCCGAAGGGGTCATAGGAAAGTACCAGCTACCCTACCTTAGTATACCGTTTATTATATCCATCTGGATAATAATGCTTTCCACACGTGATCTTACAGCACTGGGTGTGAGCCAGCGCGGCGTTTATACGCTTAATGAATTATATGGCCTTGGCGGTCACAGCCTGGTGAGAATATATGAATGGTGGAGCCAGCTCGGTTTCCCTGCTTCATTAAGGGTTTATTTTATCTCCCTGGGTGCCGTCTTTTTCCAGTATACTGTTCTTTCCGGGGTGATTCTGGCCGGGGGACTGCTTTATTATTCAAGGATAGCCTTTATCCTGTCACTTCTGGGTTTCTACTCTGCCTTTATTTTTTACGAAGTCATTGGTGCCGACCTTGATGAACTGAATTACAGCTATATAGGGTTTAATTATATCCTCACATCAATTGCAATAGGCGGGTTTTTTATTATTCCCTCTCTTTCATCCTACCTCTCGGTTATCTTTTTTATCCCGCTGGTTGCGCTTGTTACAATAAGCCTCGGACGGGTTTTTGCCATTTTTCAGCTCCCGATTTATTCACTGCCCTTTAATATCATTGTGCTTCTTTTCCTTTACGTGCTTAAATTCAGGATAAACAAAACCAACAGGCTTATCACATTTTTTTACCAGTACAATTCTCCTGAAAAGAACCTTTATGCCTATAAAAGTTCCGCCGAAAGGCTGGCCCATCTGTGGGATGTCCAGTTGAAGCTGCCTTTTTTCGGTGAGTGGATCGTAACACAGGGTTATGACGGCGAACACACCCATAAGGATGAATGGAGGCATGCCCTTGATTTCGAGATACTGGACGATGAGGGCAGCCCCTTCCGGGGAACGGGAGAGAAGTGCATTGACTATTATTGCTTTGACAAGGCTGTTCTGTCACCTTCCGGTGGAACGGTTGAGGAGGTAATAAATGACATTCCCGATAACAGTATCGGTGAAATTGACCTGGTTAACAACTGGGGCAACACCGTTATTATTCGTCACAGGGAGGGTCTCTATTCAAAATTGAGCCATCTGAGGGAGAATTCGGTTACCGTAAAAAGAGGCGACACGGTAAAAGAGGGACAAAGAATAGCAAAATGCGGCAACTCGGGCCACTCTCCCATCCCGCACCTTCATTTTCAGCTGCAGTCAACTCCCTGGGTGGGCTCGGCTACATTAGAATTTCCATTGAGCCATTATATCCTGAAGAAAAACGTCAAATATGAGTTCCGTTCTTACGACATTCCCGAAAAGGATCACAAACTAATGAATGTCGAGGTAAACCCGCTGCTTGAGAAGGCCTTTGACTTTATACCGGGGAAAAAGATCAGGGTCAGTGGAGTTATAAATAAAAAGGATACCTCGTCCCTATGGGAAGTGCAGACAAATATTTACAAGAAATCTTATATCCTTTGCGGCAGGACAGGTGCCAGGGCCTGGTTTGAAAATGACGGTACTCTTTTTTATTTTACCCATTTTGAGGGTAACAGGTCATCGCTCCTTTATCATTTTTTCCTGGCAGCATATAAGGTTCAGCTTGGTTTCTACCCGAAAATAAGCCTTGAAGACCGGTTTGCCGTCAACCGGGCATTCAGGGGGCCGCTTCTTTGCCTTCAGGATCTGGTGGCACCGTTTTACCTGTTCCTGAGATCCGATTTCCGGATCGACTATAAATCGATTGACAGCACCCTGTCGCCAGGCTTGATAAAGCTTCAGTCCACCGTGGATCACCGGATTTTTTCCAGGTTGCTGCGGACCGTTTCCTTTGAAATGGAAATAAATAAAAAAGGATTACACAAATTGTATGGTGAATCAGGAGATCTTAAAATAGAAGCTACATGGGAAGATTAATTTTAATCATGGCATTTTTTATCCTGTCTGCCGGAACCGTGATGTCACAGCCGGATAACAGCTACCCGGATATCGACAGGAGAACATACCAGCTATACCTGGACGGATCATGGAGAGAACTGATCGGGACCGGCGAACATGCCCTGGACCGGGGAATTGATTTCTATTACCTGAGGATGAGGATCGGGATAGCAGCATATGAGCTAAAAGATTATTCAAAATCGGCACGACATTTTAAAAAAGCACTTGAATTTAATTCGGCCGATG
>SLGC01000315.1 GCA_007123885.1 Bacteroidales bacterium
AGGGGAGGATGGAATTCGGTCCAAGAGCCCTGGGCAACCGGAGCATCCTGGCCGACGCACGGAACAGGGAGATGCAGAAACGTCTTAACCTTCAGATCAAATTCAGGGAAAGTTTCCGGCCTTTTGCCCCGGCTGTACTTTCAGAATATGCCGGTGAATATTTCACTGCGGGGAAACCCTCTCCTTATATGCTGACCGTTTGCCCGGTTAATGAATCAAGGCAGGAAAAGTTGCCGCAGGGATACGGCAACCTGCCCCTAATGGATAAGCTATATCACCGGAGGTCCGATATCCCTGCCGTTACCCATATTGATTACTCGGCCAGGATCCAGACCGTTCACCGGGAGACCAACCCGCGGTTTCACCGGCTGATAGAGCATTTCGGTGAGTTGACCGGATATCCCGTGCTGATCAATACAAGCTTCAATGTAAGGGGGGAGCCCATCGTCTGTACTCCTGAAGAGGCTTTTATTTGTTTTATGCGAACAGACATGGATATTCTGGTAATGGAGAATATCCTCATTGAAAAATCCCGGCAGGTGGATGTTCAGGAATTTCCCAAATTTACCATACTGGATTCGCCCGATTGACGTTTTGTTTAATCGGGTAACCGTTTCCTGATAAATTACGACTAACTGAATTTTACCTGATCCTGATATGGGCATTCGAATTCCAGTACGTAGAATTTTATTATCTATTAAAACATATTAATGAGGACGGACCTGATTGACCGGTTATTGGGTTATTACTGAATCCGGTGTGCCGGTAACCGGTTGTGAATAAACCGGTCACAATGAATTTATTCAGCATGCAGCCGGTATTTGAAGAACTAATTCATCCCCGCCTTTACCATCCTGGATTCTGTACCAATTTGCCGTCATTAAGGTTTATTTCCCTGAGAGGAATTGGCAGGAATTCATGTTTTCCTTTAATAAAGAAGCTCCCGTCACCGTCTGGGCCGGTCTGTCGGCTAAGCTTACGCTGCATATCAATTCCCCATTCCGGGTCAAAACTCCACCGGATAAGGTCGAACCACCTGTGCCCTTCCTGCGAAAGCTCCACATCCCTTTCATGGATAATTACCTCTTTGGTTAGAGCAGTTCTGCCAGGCATTCCAGCTCTTTCCCTTACTGCATTAAGTGAAGTAAGTCCTGCACCGGGTTCTCCCAGCAAGTAACATACTTCGGCATGCATTAGAAGGACATCTGAGAAACGGATGATCCTCCTGTTTGTCGGATCGTTCATCGGAGCATCTTTCCCGTCATACACGGGGAAAAAGTATTTCTTCAGACCGAAACTCTGTGTAGGATAGGGATTGTCCTCCCTGGGTATCAGTCCCCGCCCCCTTGCTATCCTCTGTGAATTCAATCCGCTCCGGAATGTCCTTGAGTAATAGGAAGCATCCGGCCTGAAATCCATTGTATCACCGTCAATATAAACCGAGGCGTATGACCGTGGGTCCCTGTCAAATCCAGCCGGGGCCCCTTCAGTTTCAAATGCATCCCAGAGGTCAGGATGAATTTCCTGGTTTCTCCAGCTGTGCCCGTGGGGACTGAGATGTTGGCCCAGTGGGGTTCCACTTGTAAGATATCCCGGCATGTAAAAACCCCCGACACGTGTATCGCTGTATTGTATTTCCCAGAGAGACTCGGCATTATTTTCAGATGGGTAAACGTTGCTTCCTGCAACAAGGTCGACATGGGAAAAATTGCAAAGATAGGCGTACAAGTAATCATTGCGGGTTTTTGGTTCCTGTGGCTGGATAAGATAGTGAACCCCTGAGTTTATTATATATTCGAATGATTCACGTGCAAGCCTGAGTTCAACAATGCTTTGTTCCGAATCTTTACTGCCAGTACGGACATGGAAATAATAATGCTTGAAGAGCATGGCTTTTCCCAGCATGGCTGCCGCGCCCCCCGATGTGATACGCCCAAGGTCTTCTGCAGGATACCAGGCCGGAAGATTTTCTGCGGCGTATGAAAGGTCTTCCTTTATCAAGTCCCAGAATTGTTCGGGTTTGCCATTACCGAGGGGAATGTCGAGATCATGGGGAATCGTTTGATCATCATAAAAAATGGGTTCATTGTAAAATACTACAAGAAAGAAATTATAGGCAGCACGGAGCGCCCTGGCCTGGCCAATATAATTCCTCCGCATTTCATCGGAAAAGCCTTCTACCTCAGGCTTGGATTTGAGTTGCCTAATAAAGGTGTTTGTGCGGTACACACCCATATAAAGATCCCGCCATGCCCAATTAACCCGGGTCTCGGAGGGACTGACGGCAAGGCGGTCAAGCCCCGGTGATTCCCATAGTATCCTGTCTTCAAAAGAGCCGAACATCAGGTAGTAGTGACGACCGAACATACCGCCGTGTGCCAGGGGGGTGTATAGGCTGTTAAGGGCCATCCTGAAATCCTCTTGTGTCTGGTAAAAATTACCATCGGTAAGCTGGTTCTTGTTTTCTACCTCCAGATAATCCTTGGCACATGAAAGAGGAAAAAACAAAATTGCAACTAAGATTATTTTTTCGATCGACTTATACATGGCAGTCATTTTTTGTATATTGGTTATAATTCAATCTGGATGCCGGCTGAAAATGAGCGGGGCAGAGGATAGATCCCCCTATCATTACCGGGGCTAAGGGGACCGCTTACTGTCGGAGCCTCAGGGTCGCGGCCGCTGTAGCCTGTTAGTGTATAAAGATTTGAAGCGCTTAAATATATTCTGGCCCTGGAAAGCCCAATGGTAATCATGGAGTTGCGGGGCAAGGTAAACCCAATCTGGATATCCTTTATTCTCAGGAATCCGGCATTTTCAACATACCAGGATGAGATACGGTCATTTTTATTGATGTTGTCTAGGTCGGCACGGATGTGTGTCGCTGATGGCCGGTCTGCTCTGTAATAATTCAGTGCAAAATCCCTGGATTTATTATGATGCTGGTCCTGGTCCTGGAAGCCCGAAAGCTGTGCCTCCAGATGATTGTATAAATGAAAATTATGCATTCCGTAAAGAAAAACCGATAAATCCCACTGGTTATACATCAATTCGGTATTGAAGCTGTATACAAAGTCGGGTACGGCCTTTCCGATTATTGTGCGGTCAAGATCATTTATAACCCCGTCATTGTTCAGGTCCCTGAATTTAAGATCGCCAGGTGCAGGGATGCCAGTGGCAGGCCTCGCATGAATATAATTTCCGTCATTGTCAAAATCATCAGGGGTAATGATCCTTTCTGCAACATAACCGTAGAGGCTGCCTATGGTATGTCCTTTTCTGGTGAGATTATTGCCGGAAATTATCTCATTGACAGGGAGATATTTCACTTCATTTATCACCGAGGTAAAATTCGCAGAGAGAATATAGTTGAAATTTCCTTCAAATTTCCGGTAGGTAGCAGTTATATCAAATCCTCTGTTTTGTATTTCTCCGAGGTTTACCCACGGATCGCCTCCGCCCACTTCCCTGCCATATGCAGCGCTCAGTGGCCGCCTGACCAGGAGGTCGTCCTGGTTTTTTATATAGTATTCCGCACTCATCTGAATCCTGTCGGCCAGAAGGTTTAGGTCTACACCGAAATTGAGCATTTCGGCTGCTTCCCATCTTATGCCGGGATTTCCGAACCCATATAATACATTAAGTGCTTCGGCAACAGTCTGATCAGCACCGAAAACCGGTGAGAAAAATTGGAAGGGAGAGATCACCGACTGATACTGGAAATTGCCGATGGCGGAGTTTCCGGTCCTTCCCCAGCCTGCACGCATCTTCAGCATAGATATTGTCTCTACATTCTGAAGAAAATCCCTGTTAACCTGCCAGGCAACCGATACCGAGGGGAAAGTGCCCCAACGGAATGCTTCACCGAAGCGTGAATTGCCATCCCGGCGAAGGCTTGCGGTTAGCAGATATTTCCTGTCATAATTGTAGATCAGCCTGGCAAGATAGGATTCCGAACGGAAGGGGATGTAGGCCCCGTAGACGATCCGTCCGTTATAATCGCCCATGCTAAGTGTATTTAGGTTTTCATATGGAAACCCAGCAGCAACACCCTGAATATTATTTGTCTGGTTATTCCTTACATGATGCACAGCAGTGGCAATTATGTTATGAAGTCCTAGTTCACCGGAGAAGGTAACCTGGTTTTCAAGCGAAAGATTCCGGCTTTCACTGAAATTCTCATCCAGGTTTGCCTGGGCATTGCTTCTTATTCCCAAATCAAAAGATGGTAACCAATGTTTTTGTCTTGCAAAATTGGCATCGACAGATGGGGTAACTCTGTAAGTCAGCCATTCTGCCGGTTGTATTTCAAGATATACGCTGGCAAGGATGTTTGTATAGAAATTCCTCAGGTCACCCAGTTCAAGGGGGCCGGCTGGGTTAATTTTTTCGTTGGTTCCTGTATTTGTGGCGGTTGTGTCGGCAGGATCATAGGGATTAACAAAATAATAGGGTTGCTGAGGGCCTTCGAAGCCTCCCTTGTTGTGTACATTTTTAACACGCATCAACGGGGAGGCAATGATTGGATTTGCCCATATATTTCCCCCATGAGAACTCGGTGTTTCGGAGTTTGTACTTGTTATGCTGACTGATTCCCCTACCCTGGCAAATCGTCCCAGATTGAAATCGGAGTTGGCCCTGACATTGATCCTTTCGGCGGAAGACGCCAGTATCGTTCCATCTTCGGCAGTATAATTGACTGACATGATGTAGTTGGAGCCTTCACTTCCTCCTGATATTCCGAGATTATGATTATGGGCAAAGGCTGATCTGGTCACTCTTTCCTGCCAGTCGGTCCCCTGCTGCCAGTCTTCCCCGTAATACCATTGCCGGAACTGATCGGTATAGGCAGTCTGGGGAACAAAGTCGGTACCTGGATTGTCGTTCTCATGCCGTTCCTGTTGAATTTTATTGTAAAAACCAGCATATTCGTCAGCATTCATGAGATCAAGCTGCATGGGAACACGGTTGATACGTGCGTAGCTGGAATAATTTACCCTGGTGGGACCTGACTGCCCCCTCTTTGTTGTTACTATAATAACTCCATTCGCTCCATCTGCGCCGTAAATGGCAGCTGCCGAAGCATCTTTTAAAACCTGGATGTTTTCAATGTCTGCGGGGTTTACCGAATTTAGGCTTCCTGTTATTATCCCGTCAATTACATATATGGGGTTAGGGCTCTGTGTGATAGAGCCCACACCCCTTACTCTCACCTGTGCGCTGCTCCCGGGAGATCCAGTCTGGGATACCAGTACTCCCGGTATCCGGCCCTGCAAAGCCTGTGTGAAATTTGAAGCGGGTATCCGGTTCAGGTCTCTTGATGTAACAACTCCAACGGAACCTGTTAGATCACTTTTCCTGACCGTACCATAGCCTATGACCACTATTTCATCCAGAGCTTCGATGCTTCGGGATAGTTCAGGGTTGATCTCTGTGCGACCTCCGACTTCGATTTCCTGGTCATTATAGCCCACAAAAGAGAAAACAATCACTGCGTCCGTGTCCGGTACTGTGATAAAGTAGTTACCATCAATATCAGTAATGGTGCCAGTTGTGGTATCCTTAATCCGGACAGTAGCACCAACAAGCGATTCTCCGGTCTCGGCATCCCTTACAACACCTTTTACCACGAGTTCCTGTTCTGCCTCTTCAGGGCTAATTATCACCAGATTATCTTCAAGAAATGTATGGGAGAGGTTCAGTCCCGAGAGAACATTATTGAGAAAAAAATCCAGGCTTATATCGCCGGAAGCCAGGGTAAGATTCTGATCAATATTTGTAAACAAATCGTTATAGAAGAACCGCAGCTCAGTTTGATTTTCAACCATCCGGATAACTTCCCTCAGTGAGAATTGGGTTCTGCCCTGAGGTAATAATATATTCTGCGGGTACAATGAGGCAGAAGTCTGCAGGATCCCGATAGCCAGTAATGATATTATGATTTTCATAATTATTTGGATCTGATAGTTAGCAGTATTTTAATGGACTGTTTTCCGGATATGGACATTCCGGTCAGTAATTTTGTAATCAAGGGATGCAGAGGCACTAATGGCTCTTATTACCTGTTCAAGACTTTCGTCCCTGAATGCTCCGCTGAATATATATTCCTTAATTTCAGGATCGTTCAATATAATTCTGACGTTATATCTTCTTTCAATCTTTTTGGCAAGATCTTCGAGTTTTTCACTTCTGATATTCCATCTGTTATCCTTCCATGAAATTACCGCATCAGCGGGTCTGTTTGAATCCAGCGTGGTGACATCGGCAATTATCCGTAATCTTTCGTTTTCAGGTAACGGATCTTCGAAGACTGGAAATTCGTCAGGTTCTGCAGGCAATGATCTTATTGTAAGCATCTGATTAGCCTCCAGCTTAATTGAATCATTGTTTTTTATGTTCTCATTTCTGAGGAATATATTTACCGAACCCTCAATTACTGTGGTTTCAGTGATCATTTCGTCATTATAGGCTCTTACATTGAAGGATGTGCCGGTAACATGGATTACATATTCTTTGGTATGGACTCTGAAAGGTTTACCATGACCGGACCTGACTTCGAAATAAGCCTCTCCCTGCAAATACACATCTCGGTTTGTGCTGCCGAAGTCGATACTCTGACCCAGCGTGCTTCCTGAGTTAAGCCAGACTCTGGTTCCGTCCTGTAAATCAATAACCGATTTTGACCCGTATGGAACATGAAAGGTGCTTACGGGATGACCAGCTTTATCAGCTACCAATTGTTTATTAACAAGATGAAAGGAAAAATAACCTGATATAATCAATATTATAGCCGCTGCGGCAACCTGTATCCACTTTCGGTAAAACGGGACTTTTTTCTTATTCCCGGCAGAGGGGGTGATCCCTATTTTTTGCTTTAGGTTTTGCCAGGCTTTATCCGGATCATAACGGGATGATTCAGAAATACCTGTACATTGCCATATATCATAGTATTGTGCCAGATGATGATGAGATGTTTTACCGATATCTGCATCCCGGGGGAAGTTTTCCGGTTTTTTCCCGGAAAGTTTGCCCTGAATTATATCAATGAACAGGCTTTCGATATTTTTTTTAAGATTTTTCAAGAGTTTAAGAAGTTTTTGGATTTGGATCTTAATAATAAGACCGGATAGTGAATGAAAAATGTGACAATATCCCGGGATTTTTCAGGTAGAAGCGGGTAAATCCAGTATATTTTTCTTCGATGAGATATTTCACCGGTGAGGAAATTGAGACCCTTCCAAAACTACTCCTGGCTCCTGTTAAATATTCCCTGCGTAGGGAACTTCTTTGGGCTCTTGATAAAAATTTGCTAAGGAACTTTTTTATGACTGCATCACATTGAAGTTTTTCGTTGTGACCGATCATCCTTTTGGTTGACTGAAGGAGGAAGATACTCTTTGAGGCTGACTCTGAGTTTATTCATGGCTCTCATCATCTGGGTCCTTACAGTATTCAGGCTAACACCAAGTTTCCGGGAGATCTCTTCATAACTGAGGTTTCCAAATCGTGCAAGGCAAAAAATTTCCCTGCATCTGTCCGGAAGTTCACCGATAGCAGATTCTATCCTTGATTCTGTCTCACGTGAAATGAGATTTGCAATCGGATAACTGTTTTCGCCAGAGAATAGAAATTGTTTCCTCTCAATTTCCGCCCTTGCAAAGTCTTCGTATCTTCTTTCAACTTTAAGGTGTTCAAGATATTTGATGCAGTTATTATGTACACTTCTGAACAGATAGGACTTCAGGGAACCTGAAATGATAATACTTCTCTTCTTTTCCCAGAGATTCGCAAACAAATCTGCTACTACCTCCTCGGCTATCGCAGGTTCCCTTACGTAATCCTCTGCGAATACGCACAGCCTGGAATAGTATTTCCTGAACAGATACTCAAAAGCGTCAAGGTCTCCTTTTCGCATTTTAAGAACCAGTTCACAATCATCAGGATTATATTTGATCGTGTTGCTCCGGCCCATAATGGTTTTGCCAACTTTTTCAGTGATTTCCAAGGTAAATCTAACCATTATTTTCATTACACCCTATTTGCAAACATTAAAATAACTGCAGTTCTTCACCGTTTTTGAACTACCCCCTCACCTCATGAAATAACCGCTTTTCCCAGCCTGTTGGATAAGTTTTTGATCGAGGTTCTGTAATTACCATTGATGCCAAGGGATGTCAAAAAATTTAAGAGTCCAAGATCGATTATATTCTTGCACTAAAATGCAACTTGGGAAACTTAAACAAAAGGGTGAGGGATTTATTTGAGAAGGATAACAGCCCAAAGGGGGAGATACAGAATTTTCATGAGTTTGCTCTCGGTAATATTCGGTAATATTAAAGGCATTCACTGAGTTTGGTATTTATTTATTAATTTTGCAAAAATTTTACAGTATCAATGGACGATAATAACATACTTGAAAGGTTGGAGGGGATCAGGCTGAGATTTGAGGAGGTGGAACAGCTGCTCACAGACCCGGCCGTAGCCGGCGATATGCAGCGGTACATAAAGCTCAATAAGGAATACAGGGAACTTGAACCCGTTGTAAAAGCCTGTATGGAATATAAGA
>SLGC01000323.1 GCA_007123885.1 Bacteroidales bacterium
AACTGTCTATCTTTTCAAATGCTGCAAGGAAAGCCTCCTGCATAATATCTTCCGCTTCATCCGGATCGTTCACTATCCTCAGGCTTATATTGTACATGTTCCTGTAATACAACCTGTATATCTGGAATTGTGCTTTCCTCTCCCTTTTCCTGCAATTGTCTATAATATCCTGATGGATATTTTGGATGTTGCCGGGTTTCATATTAAAGACTGATTAGAGTATCAGGGTGCTGCATGGTATAGAAAAAATAAAAATTATGTGGTACTGCCACGGGTTAGATCTTTTTGTCCGGAAGTGATGATCAATAAACCGGCTGGTCATCCTGGTTATTTTTCATTTTTTTCCGGTAGGATTTAATACTGCTCCAGGAGAGAACAATGAAAAACAATCCGGCAACAGTTATCAAAATATCTGCAATTATTCCCTGTATGTTCAGCACCTCCTCACCATTTTTTTCCAGGTACAGTCCCTGGCTGTATAATCCTATTCCTGCAGCTATTATGATGAATACTCCCAGTAAAAGCAGAAAATAATCCAGTATATGGGAAAGTACGTTTGTTGTTCTGTAAACGGATGACCTGCGGAATTCCTCAAATCTCATCCGGGCTCTGCGGGCTGCCTGTTCACGGGCTTTCTCTCTTTGTTCCCTCCTCCACTGGTGGTAATAATCCTGCTGTGTTGTCTCCCCTGCAGATATGCCGGATGAATTGCTATGCAGATCCATAAGGTACATATAAGCTTCATTTATATCTATGAATTTTTTATGCGCCCCTTCCTCCTTGTTTATATCAGGATGCCATTGTTTTGCCTTACGGCGGAATGCTTCCTTAATTTCCCTGGTATCTGCATCTTCTGAAATTCCAAGGATCCGGTAATAATATGATGTGTCCATTCAGTTTCCGCTAAATATTTTCCTGCTGTTCATCCTCATATTCATCCTCCCATCCATATCTTTTTCTTTGCGGACCGTGACGCCTGTAAAGTATGGCCAGGATAAATCCCGCTATTGCCCCTATAAGATGTGTCTCCCAGGAAATGCCTTCACGCAGGGGCAGAACCCCCCAAATCATCCCCCCGTACAAAAATAAGACAATAAAGGAAATGGCTATCAGTTCGATGCTTCTTCTGATGAAGCCGCTAAAAAAAAGAAAGGATGCAAGACTGTAGATCAATCCGCTCGCGCCGATATGGAAAGCCTCCCGGCCTGCCAGCCACACCATGAGCCCGGTAATCAGCCAGGAAAGAAATGTGACCCTGAAGGCGACGGTGCGATAAAAGTAAAACACCGTGGTACCCAGTACCAGCAGGGGACCGGAATTTGAAAACAGGTGGGCAAGGTTCGCGTGCAGCAAAGGTGCAAAGAAAATACCCGGCAAACCGGCCGTATCTCTTGGGAAAACACCCAGTGTGCCGAGATTCATATCGAGTGCTATTTCAATTATCTTAATACCCCAGATAACAACAAGGAAAACCAGAGGATAAATTATACTTTCAAAAAAATTGGCTTTTTCCTCCATAAAAAATCAGTTAGTTCTCAAACAGCCCTACAAGTTACAAATTTCTGCAGAGACAAACCCGGTAGCAGGAACGGTCATTTAAAAAAGTTCGTGCCCACCGGTTCCCGGTCGCGATAAAAGATACTGAAAAAAGCATGTTATTCCTGAAAAAGTCCGTGCCCATCAGTTCTGTTATTCCTTCCCATCCAGTTGTTTAGGATGCTGGTCCTTTACAGGATTCAGGTTTGTCCATCCGTTCAGCCAGGAAATGACCAGGAAGAAGAGCATTATGATCAGTGAGAACAGAGCCGACCACCACAGGCCAAGTGCGATAACGATAAATGGCGCGGTTGCGGTAATGAGGCCTCCTCCGAGAAACGGCTCGTAAAGCATCTGCTTGAAGCCGAATGCCTGGGCTGTATCGGTTTTGTAGTTCGGATCAACAAGCCTGAGCAACAGCAATCCCATAGCGGTAACACCACTCTGCATCCCGTACTCGGTAATGCCCCGCTCGAGCCAGTTGTAGGGAAACATCCTCGGGGCCAATACCATAAGGCAGATAAAAAGCCATCCGATACCCACTGCCATAAGGATCACAAAGGGCCAAAGATTCTCAATAAACAGGTCGAGACGGATAGAGGCTATGGCAGCAACAACAAGCACGTCAAGTGAAAACCCCAGTATACGTTCAAAACTTTGCCTGTCGTAATATCTGGCAACCTTGAGGCGTATAGAAATTATCTGTATTATCATTCCCCCGATCATTGCCAGGGGGAACAGAGGGAAGCCGCTGACCACAGGATGTATCTGCCTGACACCGGCAAGCATCAGCCAGCCTGCCAGTATGGCAAGTACTGTAATGGCAAAATGGAAGGCCATGGGTTCTATTGATTCGGATGCAACGGTTGCCCTTGATATATCAAATCTTTCACTTTCGGGGATGAGTCCCTTTTTCTTGAATTCCGGTATTCCTTTTGATTCATCCAGGTTGACGCAATATCCCTTTCGTATTGCAATATTTATATAAAAGATCCCGCCTGTAACGGCTGCGATTATTCCCACTGTTGCCGACATCTGTGCCAGGTCGGCGCCTTCCGGGAATCCCATCTGCTCGAAAACGCCGCGCATTCCGGCGGCAGTTCCGTGCCCCCCGGCAAAGCCTATTTCCAGTATAGTGGCAAACACGGGCGATACATCAAAAAAAGGGATCAGCACAAGTATTGTCACCAGGACGGCAAAAAGGTACTGGCCTGTTCCGGCCACCATGCCAAAGCATAACTGGCTTCCTCCCTGCGACCACAAGGTCCTTACACCCGGAACCATGATCCCGAGAAACAGGGTTGCAAAAACGAAATTTATCAGGATGCCCGGTATTTCCCTCCAGGTGTCAAGTATGAAAGCGGGAAGGATGTCCAGCATGTAGGGTCCGCTGAACAAGGCCAGGAAGCCTCCTATGATAGATGCCGGAAGAAAAATTTTCTGGAACAACCTTACCTTGACCCGTAATATTTTACCGGCCAGCAAATAAACACCAAGAATGCAAATACTGAAAAAAACAGCTGTTAATCCCTCCATAATTAATTTTTTCAGACAAAGAAAATGAAAAATGGAGGAACGGCAAGTTTTTGTGTCAGATTAACTCAATATCCGAATTTCTCAGGTCATCCAGCATGGGTGCAGGCCAAATGCTCGCCTGTACCTGTCCGATATGCTCCTTGCGAAGCATGAACATGCACATACGTGACTGTCCGATACCACCACCCATGGTTTGTGGCAGCTGGCCTGACATTAGCATATGATGAAACAGCAATTCCTTTCGCTCAAGGCAATTTCTTTTTTCCAGTTGCAGGATAAGGGCACTCGGGTTAACCCTTATTCCCATTGATGAGATCTCAAAGGCCGCGTTGGTTATGGGGTTCCACACAAGGATGTCACCATTGAGTCCCCTGTAGTTTTCAACCGACGGGGTACTCCAGTCATCATAATCGGGTGCACGGCCATCATGAATTGATCCACCTGGCAGCTCACCGCCGATGCCTATCAGGAAAATTGCGCCATATTCACGTGCGGCTTCATTTTCACGCTGTTTTGGTGTAAGCTCGGGGTATTGAAGAAACAGGTCTTCCGAATGGATAAATTTGATAGCCGGCGGAAGGACCGGCTCGATTGAAGGATATCTTTCACAAACCGCCTTTTCGGTCTTTTTCATGCAGCAGTAGATCCGTCTTACCGTATCCTTGAGATAGGTCAGCTGCCTCTGGTCGCTTGTAATTACCTTTTCCCAGTCCCACTGATCCACAAACACCGAGTGAATGGGGCCAAGGTCTTCGTCGGGACGCAATGCCTTCATATCGGTAATTATTCCTTCCCCGGGTTCTACTCCAAGCCGGGCCAGCCTGTAGCGTTTCCATTTTGCCAGGGACTGAACCACACTGATGTTCTGGGATGGCATATCCTTGAGATTGATCTTTACCGGACGCTCGATGCCGTTAAGATCATCGTTTATTCCGGTATCTTCTGCAACTATCATCGGTGCTACTGCCTTAAAGAGATTTAACTGCTCACACAGCAACGAAGAAAATGTTGACTTTACCAGGTCTATGCCTTTTTCCGTTTCAAGTTGACCAAGCATCTGCGTGGTGGCTGCTTTTTGTGTAGAATCCATTTGATTTATTATTAAGTTATTATTAAAAAAATAAAGCCCTCCGTTTTGGCGGAGGGCTTTTGTGTTTTTCTATATCGGGTTTTTTATCTTAACAGCTTACACATAATAACCTCCCTGCCATTGAACCAATTATTGTTCAACGCATTATTATTGAGATTATTATTTCTTCCTGTAGACATATCGTTAGAGTTTAACCGGCTACAAACTTACAACCTATTTTCCGAAAATCAAAATTTTTTTTTTGTATTTTAACTTGTAAGCCCGCATACCGGGGCACGGGTACCGGCATAATGAAATGGCAGGATATGACGCTATATTAGTTAATGGATATGGATATCCGTGATTGTTAATGAGCATAATTTTCAGTAAATTTGTATAGATGTCAAATTAAACTTTTAATCTTATGGACGGAAGCAGAAATAAATTGCTGATAAAGTTTTTCAGTCTCCTGATAATGATGTCTTTTATGGTCATATCATCCCGTGTTGCAGGTCAGCAACCGCAAAATGAATATTCTGATGAAGAGCTCATTACATTTATAAGAGCGGCCCGTGAGGTAATGCCCCTGCAACAGGAAAGCCAGATGAGGATGATAGAGGTGATAGAGGATGAGGGACTTTCAGTAGAGAGGTTCAACATGATCCTTGAGGCCCATGGCATGGGAGAGGAAATTGATATTTCGGAGGATGAGATGAATGCATTTCACAGTGCCCTTGAAAGGGTTCAGGAGGTGCAGGCCGAATATGAGGAGAGGATCTTTGATACCATTGATGATCAAGGAATGGATCCTAAACGGTACCTGGCAATTTTTGCTGATTACCAGCAGGATCCTGAACTTCAGATGAGGGTAAATCAATTGATGCAAGAAAAGGAGGAAAATTAGATTTCGAACCTGGAAAAATCTTATATTTTGTTAAATAAACATGCCCGGTTATTTGCCGGGCATGTTTTAATCAAAAAAAGAGGCTGTGATGATGATGCCACAAAGGTGACCAACAGTGACAGTGACATAAAAATCATCCTGCCGTAACGGGGATTCCCCGGCTTATTTTATAATTTACCTGATTTTCCCGGGTTGTGATTGGACAATATTATTCTTATTATTACATTAGTTATTAAATTGACGTTAAATTAAAACCAGATTTTTATGTTTATTAAAAAAAGCAATTTGTGGAAAATTCTAGGTTCTTTTATGATCATGTCGGTATTTTTATTCCAGGCTTCCGCCCAGCAGTTGCCTGCCCAGGAGTTGCCGGAATCACCCGAATATTCGGATGAAGAGCTTTTAACTTTTGTACAGGCAGCAATCAAGGTTATGCCTCTGCAGCAGGAGAGCCAGATGAAAATGGTTGCGGAAATCGAGGAAGAAAACCTGACTGTCGAGAAGTTTAATGATATTATGCAGTCCTTCAGCAACGGCGAAAATGCAAATACCACCGAAGAAGAGATAATCGCATTCAATAATGCAATGGAAGGCATTCAGGAAATACAGGTTGAATATGAGGAGGTCATCACCAGGGCTATTGCTGAAGAGGGAATAACTCCGGCTAAATATGAGGAGATCATGACCCATTATCAGTTCGATCCTGAATTACAGATGAGGATAAACCAAATCATTGGTGAAATGCAGGAAACAGATGAGAATTGATAATGACAAAAAGAATTAAGGAGCGCGGATTCTTCAATCCGGGCTCCTTTTTTTAGTTTAACTTGTAAACCCGCGTCTTTTAGGCGCGGTCATGTCCTGGCGGGGCTTTGCCCGAAAGGCATGTGCGATTAAAAAAATTCGCGGTGCGACGCAAAAATCGGGGTTAAAAGTCACCTCCTCGGTGGTGGATAGTTCTATTTTAACGAATTTTTCAGTGCGCCGTGCATGGCAGGTAACCAGCGGTTCTATGAGTTTGTTTCCGCGGTTAAACAACTACACGGAGACTGGTTGAGCAGAATGGTGCGATTCCGGATGAATGCTAAAAAGGATAGCCTATTGCAAGGTTGAAAACCAGGTTGTCCCGACGCCATTGCGGGTCAAGAGGTCTGACCGGCTGGAAGTAACCGTTGCCGGGGGCTCGCGGGTCTGCCAGGGGAAAGGCAAGATCCAGTCTCAGCAGAAAGAATGTAAAATCAAGCCTTAACCCGGCTCCGGTTCCCAGGGCTATCTGCCGGATAAATCCCGGATATTCAAATCTTCCTCCCGGCACATCTTCAATTTCGCGAAGGTTCCATATATTTCCTGCATCGGCAAAAATTGCGGTTTTGACGATATTCCCAAGTGCATACCTGAATTCCAGGTTCATTTCAAGCTTAATTTCACCGGCCTGAAAAATGTTGAAAGTCGAGATCAGTTCATCGGGAGGCGAATACGCTCCCGGTCCCAGGCTGCGCGGATGGAAGGCCCTTATGCTGTTTGTTCCTCCTATGACAAAAAGTCTTGTATATGGAAGTGTTTCTGCATTCCCGTAAGGAACTCCAAGGCCGGTAATAATTCTTGTTGCCAGTCTTGTATTACTTCCGATACTCTGGTAATAGCGGAAATCAAATTCCGACCTGAAGAACTGGGAAAAGCTTTGTCCGAAAATCCGGTAATTGCCCTCCTGATCGACACTTCCCAGACCGAGATAATCGCTCGCCAGCCACAACATGTTGCCTGCCGCCTCAAAATTTGCATTGAAATACCAGTCCCTGTTATCCATCCCATCCAGCTGTGAGTTGTACATGTAGGAGTAGTCCGAGCCCAGGATGAACTGTTCGAACAGGCCCCTTCTTAACAGCATATCCCGTGAAAACAGTTCCTCATATTCCGGCGCTATGGTCCCGAGTCCGAAAATATTCAGCAAAAGCGGAGTAAATCTCTGCCGGGTCCGTATGGAGGGGCTCCATACATAGCCGTATTCCGACCTGAAGGAACCCAGTGTGAAGGCATCGGTCCGGTTCAGGTAGTTAAATGACATCATCATCCTTGTCGATGGTATCAGCTCGGGTGAGATCCAGGCAAATTCAAAAGGGATCAGGCGGGGAATCCTTAATTCGGTCGATATACCCGCTTCTATCGAATTGATGCCCTGTACGCCCAGCAGTGTTTCAAATGCTCCCTCAAGACTTACCCTGAGCCGTTCTGCTCCGCCGAACAGGTTTCTGTGTGTCCATGTGCCGGTAAAACGCGGACCGGCAAAGTCGTTGTCTTTCGACACCCCGCTCAACTCACCTGTAATTGCCTTCCTGTCCATCGGCAGAAGGGTTACCCTGGCATCAAGATAATTATTGCCCTGCCGGTTAATGGCTGCCTGCTGAAAAGTGACATTTACAAACTTGAAAACTTCCATTCCCATTAAATAGGATATTGTTCGTCGCCGGTCAATATTCCTGTATACCTGGTCTCTTTCAAGAAAAATCGCCCTCCTTAATGCATCCGGCCTGAAAATATCCGCACCTGTAACAAGATAGACCCCTTCCCTTATCTCAAGGGGTGGTGCAGGCGTTTCGTCCGGGGACGGCTGACCTGCAAACAATCTTGCTTCCGGGTGACCGGCATTTATATAAACGTCGCGGATCCTGAATTTTTCCAGCGCTATAGCGGGCGCCGTGGGTTTTATCCGCAGGTAAAGATCGACCACCCTGTTTGCGGGTGTGCTGTCGGCAACGAAAATCAGGTAATCAGGATGGAAATAAAAATATCCCCTTTCCTTCAGGAATCTGTCAATACGTTCCCTCTCATTCCGCAGGTCCTCAAGCCGGTAAATGTTACCGCTTTCAAGAATTGTCTCTTCCATTGAGAGGTTTATATCCCCGGCAACCGGAATATCTTCCTGTACTCCTATAATGTTCCTGATCCTGAAGGGCGGCCTTAAAAACACGTTGTAATCGACCGATCTTCTTTGCGGCTGTTCCCGTACTTCATATTCGACCCCGGCATCAAAATGGCCGATATTGAAAAGCCGGTTTTGCATCAGCCTGATAACCCTGTCGATATCCACCTCTTCAAAAAGCACGGGAGGGCGTCCTAAATTTGTCTGTATCCAATGGTCAATTCCGCTTTCGCCGGTATCCCCCATCAAATTATATATCCACAGCCTGGGCCTTGATATGAGTATTTGGCTGTTTGGCTCAGGCCTTACTACTTCAGCGAGTTCCGACTCCACCCGACTGCGGTTTGGGATTGGCTCTTCAGATTCAATATTTATTCTGTGCCCTGTATACAGCAACTGGTCCTCTTCCAGCCGCCGCAGTCCGGTACAGGAAGCAAGGAACCACGGGATAAGCAGTGCAATTACCGCAGTTTTAACAGACACGCCTTTGAAAAACACAGGGAATGATTCCCTGATCTGCCGTGCTATTGTTGCAGGTGATCCGGACCGGTTCATTTTACTGTTTTATGTTGACTCAATGCTAGTCTTCTATTATGATATCATCTCCTGTTTCCCCGGTAACTGACGGGTCAGTTTCAATAACGGGCAGAAGAGGAACATCCCGTGCCTCTCTTCTGAATACTTCTCTGAACCTGTTATAGCTTCTGGAAAATATGAAAGATACCCCTGTTTTAGTAATTTGTCCGTCAATCAGGTCACCGTATTCCCTCTGCCTGAAACCTCTAAGCAGCAGGTCACCTTCAGGCGTGAGCAGGTATTCAAGGGAGAAATCGCCTGCTATATCGCCTGCCCCTCTCTCCCTGTGTGTTTCATCCTCAAGTTCTATATGGCCTCCCACGGCAACCCTCACCCTGTCATCAAAAAAGTCCCTCGATATCTCAACCTGCAGCTCTGTTCTTCCCACAGCATCATCTTCTGCACGGTCAACCTCATAGGATTCAAGTTCAAAGCTGATGTTTACGCCTCGTACATAACGGTCAGACAGGCGGTTAAGTTGCTGTGACATTATCTGGCTGGCGGATCTTCTCGCGGTTGTGCTTATACCCGGTCCCTCTGCGGCAAAAGGATTTTCATGAATAAAATTTCCCAGTATCAGGAGTGCGAAAACCTGCTTGTTTAGTTCAGATTCATCCCGGTTTATCGAATTGACCCTGGTCATTATTGCCCCATCCATGGCCCCACGGTGTTCGGGCGGCATGTCCAGCTCAAAACTGATGTCGGGCGACATCAGTTCACCCTGCATATTAAGATAAACATGAAACGGGTACTGCCTCCTTATAACCTCACCCCTGGGCTGATCGCCTCCTCCCAGCGGCCTCATCAATTCGTTAACTCCTGTGCGGACAATATGCCTGGCGGTTATATCTATTTCAGCTTCCATCGGGTCGCCTGTAAACATTATACTGCTTCCTTCGGTTATCAGGAAACGTCTTCTTGCTACCTCGTGAAATGACAACATGTATTCTCCTTCGACAATCTCATACCGCCCAACAAGGCTGATGATACCGCCGGGATCTATGCCGAAGGTCAGCACGGCTCCACCCTGCAGCTCAAGAAAGTCGCCCGCGACCTCATCTATTATCACCCTTAGTACTGTCTCCCTGTCAAGCTCTATATTGAGGTTTATGGTCATCATATCCAGTTGCGATCTTATCTCGTCGGTTTCGAACCTGTCCACCACCCGTCTGTAAAATTCTTCTTCGTCAGGTGAGATGAACTCCACGACACCTTCTCCGCCTATCGCTTCTGGTGTTGTTTGTGGTACTATGAAAGTAAATGTGGACCCTTCATTCAACCTCAGTCTGCCGTCAATGGCGGGACTGTGATGCATGCCCCTTAGGCTCAGGTCGCTGTCCATAAGTATCCTCCCATAAAACATATCCCCGCCTCTCCGCTGAAGGTTCATGAGAGTAAAGTTCCGGGTGCTGAAATCGATATTCAGGGCAATATTTTCAAGATCCTGAATATTCACACTCCCGTTTATGCTGGCAGTTCTACCCAGTGAATCTTCAAGTACAAAATCCTGCAGCCTGATATTATGCCTGTCGAACATGATCTGCTCCTCAGGAATGAAATACCCTGCATTAAGCTGGGTTATCCTGAAGGCGGCATCCCTGATATTCAACTGCCCGGTTATTTCAGGCTCGGGAAGGGTGCCTGCTGCATGTATCCTTCCGGTTACAACACCATCGAGGTGGGTTATCTCTTCGCCGGTAAACATCTGAGCTATTTGAAGGTCAAGCCTGTCGATGTCAAGCTGCAGGTCCACCGCGGCCTCTTCACCGGGAAAATATGATCCGGAGATGCTGACTGAGGTTTCTTCGTGTTCCAGGAAAGCTTCTATGGATAATTCCCGGGGACCGGCATCTTCGGCATGAAGCCTTATGGTTTCAATCATGTACTGGTTCCATACCAGCTCCCTAAGGGTCACGTCTGCCGTAAAACTGGATACCCCGGCCAGATTTCTCAGGGTAACATCGCCATCCACTAATCCTCCTCCGAGAGGGATAAAAGGCTCTGCAAAACCGGTCAGACTACTGAGATCAAATTGCCTTATGGAAATATCAAGTACATCATCGTATTCTTCTGTATCACGGCTGTCGACCGAGAGCATACTCTCCTCATGCTCAAGCAGGAAATTGTGGAAGCGGAGACGCTCATCGCCCAGAACTATAAGATTATCGGGATGTATGTCCCAGTCCTGGTATGTCAGCACAAGGTTATCAGGATCTATCCGGATATGATATAATTCATCCTCTATTTCTGCCCTTGCACCAATCATGAGTATTTGCTGTTCAATTTCATCATAGACGGAAAATGAAACATCCAGCATCTGGCCGGCAAAAGTCCCGCTGATATCGAAACCGGTCAGGGCAGTTTCATTCAGGTTTATAGAATCCAGGAACATCCCGAAATCCATTTTCTGCCGGTCAGACAGTACCCGCGCATGAAAATTATGCAGGTCTATTCCCGAATAGACTGAACTTTCCATCAGCACATCAAGGGCCAGTTGATTGATCCGGCTGTCATAATCAAGATGTAGTGATAAGGTATCATACTCTTCAAGACCGGGAAGCAGGTTCATGACCAATTCAGAGGGGAAGAGGTGTAAATTCAGTGAGAAAAGCTCTTCACCCGGACTTTCCATCGGGGCTTTACCGGTGATCTCTTCTGCTGTTTCAGTTTTGCCGGTGATCTCTTCTGCTGTTTCAGTTTTGCCGGTGATCTCTTCTGCTGTTTCAGTTTTGCCGGTGATCTCTTCTGTTGTTCCGGCTGCCTCAGTGATCTCTTGAGTTGTTTCGGTTCCGCCGGTAATTTCCTCTGTTGTTTCATAATCTTCACCCGTCAGTTCCGGGACCGGAAAGTAATTTACCAGGTGGCCTGTAAAGGCATCCGGAATTCCGGCGGGAGAGATATTTCCCCGGTAATCAGTATGCAGGAATTCAGATATCAGTTCCATGGAATAATTTCCCGGACTGGAGTCCGAGATAATCTGTATGTCAGGGATATTATGTATTTGATCATTAATGGCAAAATTCGCATCTGAGATTAATATGCTGCCGCTGAAAAAATCTTCGGGATACTGGATAATATCCGTCTCAATAGTTATACCGGCCATCATTTCCTCTTCGGAAAAACCAAGCTGTTCAAGATCGGCATATTCGACTGCAATACTTCCCAGTACTGTCATCTTTTCCCTGAACAACCCCATTGCTGCATCAATTTCGGCCGAGAGAACATCATCCTTGTAGGTGGTGAACAACGACACTGTAGAATCTCTAAGTGCAAGGTCAAGAACTATAGCATCATACCGGTAATCCATGATCATAAGCCGGCCGATGGCAAGCCATGCATTCATATCCATGGTTTCGGGATCAAGGCCGAGGCCATGGAAGCCCAGTTCGATCGAAACAGGCTGTTGCAGAATATCCTCCTGGAGGAGTCGGCCGATATCAAAGGAACCTGAAAATACCCTTCCCTCGAATGTTTCATAACCCGGCTCACCCTCCAGGGCAAGCATGATGGTTGCCTCCCCTATATCACTGCCATATACCGTAAGCCCGGTTTCAAATTCATTCGTGCTGCCCCTGAACTGACCCTGCACCATGACTGAATCAGGAATGGTAATTCCTTCGGGCTGCTGCAGATCGGGAACATTTGCATAGATCAGGCCGGGTGCAGCCCATAATCTGAATTCCTCCATGTCAATAAACAGGCTGTCGGCAAAAGGTAAACCCATAACTTCACCTTCCGCGAAAGCAGAAATGGCGCCCCTTCCCTCGAGCTGGAAATTTTCAACCACCATATGGGCCGGAGAGCCGTTCATCCTGATATCCGCCAAAATTATACCATCTTCCTGCCAGTTGAAATAGTATGGACCAAGATCGGGAACTAAAAAAACAAGATCTTCATTTATCCTGGCATCCCTTATTTCCAGGAACATATACCTGTTGTAAAGATCTTCAGTCATAAAATCCAGCAGGTTAGCCTCGATCCTTGTGTTCAGGTTGGCCCGGCTTTCCCCGGTTTCCATACTGAGATCCACGGTGCCGGAACCTCTTCCCATATCAACACGCAGTTCCAGCCGGTCAAGGATCAAAGCTTCCGATACCAGCATGTTCATATTGAAAAGATCAAGAGTGAGGCTGTCGGGAGCGACAAAAATATTGCGGGCATCCATGTTCAGGCTGCCCAGCGAAAAATTTTGCGGATCAAATGTGTCTGCAGCAACAGGAGTATCTTCCTCCACGATTGTGATAAACGAGTTCCTTATCTCCAGGTTGCCAAGCCCCACCGTCCATTCCATGATATCTGAAAACCGGAATCCATCGGATACGGTAGCTTCAGGTTCCTCTTCCCCGTTTTCTTCAGTCCGCGGTATGATTATGGATGCATTAAGGTTATCGGTTACTAAGGATGCTATATCTGCGTAAAGATCATCCAGGCTTATCGAACGGGGTGTAATTTCAAGCGATGATGTTTCAATACTGATCCGGCCGCCTTCATAATCATCCGAAACAAACCTGGAATCGGTGATATTGAGTGAAGCAAGGGATACTCCCACCGGGCCGGGTTCAGTGTCAGGCTCTTCCTCCGGGAAAGTGGGCTCATAGGAAAACAGTTCAACGGAACTGTTTGTTAAAGTAGTCCTTCCGGCATGATACTGCCCGTTAAGCAGGTCGGACCGGTCAAGGTTAGATTGAAATTCTCCGATGATGGCATCGAGGCGTGTTCCTGAAAAATGGTCGTTAAAATGGATCACTATATCATTCAGATTAACCCTGCCAAGATGAAGCGACATTCCGTTTTCATTTTCACCGGTAGCCTCCTGATTGTCTCCTGCAGATGTATCTCCGGGAGAATATGCATTTCCGGGCATTTGTAGATTTTCCCCACCGGCCTCAGGGGCCTCCTGAAGGTCATTATCTGCAAACACATCTGCGAGGAACTGAAAGTTGAATACGGTATCAGGGCTTTCCCTGAGCACAAAGGCAGTCAGATCGTCGATTTCCAGGAGGTCCACATGTATCCTGTTCCGAAGCAGTCCAAACATACTGAGCTCGGCATAGATATTTCCTGCATATACCAGGGTATCACCTTCGGGGTCTTCAATGTAAATTCCGGTCAATTCAACGGAACGGGGGATCCTCATTGCCACCCTTTCAATTTCTATTACCGCACCTGTCCGGCCGCTCAGCCAGTCAGCGGCACGAACAGCAAGGAATGTCTGTACCAGCGGGAATTGCAGGAGGATTATCAACAGCAGGAAAAATAATAACAATCCGGCCACAGCGCGGACCAGCAGGCGTACTATCCTGTTTATTGTTTTCCTGAATTTTCCCTGAGGCATATCTGTTTAATCTTAAAATAGCTGATGTGTCCGGTCGACCGGTAAGTGTGATTCCTATAAATGAACAAGTGTTGTAATGGATTGTTTATTAATGTAAATATAAAAAAAATGAATGCTTTACAGGTACTCATTCGGAAAATAAATGATTTCGTAAAATGGCATTCATGTACTTTTTTACAATAACGGACAAAATCGAATTTATTATGTTTAAATTATTCATTTTCACCTTGTTTTTCATGATGAGCGTGTCCTCATCATGTAATGATCATGAGCCGGTTTCTGAAAATCTGATACAAACAGAAGAGCTGGCACTGGATATTGATACACTTGCAACAGGCCTCGAAAATCCCTGGAGCATTGCTTTTTTGCCCGACGGACGAATTCTCATCGCTGAACGTCCCGGCAGACTGCGCATTTTTGAAGATGGCCGGCTGAGGGATGAACCTGTGCCCGGACTGCCCGATATATGGGCACACGGTCAGGGAGGATTCCTGGATGTGGTACTGCACCCGGAATATGAAGATAACAGCCGGATCTATATTGCATACGCCGAACCGAGGGGAAACGGTGGCAACACTTCTATCGCCCGCGGAATATTTGATGGCAGCAGGCTTACCGATGTTGAAGTTATATTCCGGGGTGAACCGGCCACCGACCGAGGTCATCATTTCGGGAGCCGGATTGTTTTTGACGAC
Organism: Bacteroidales bacterium; assembly: GCA_007123885.1. Classification (GTDB taxonomy): domain Bacteria; phylum Bacteroidota; class Bacteroidia; order Bacteroidales; family PUMT01; genus PXAP01. The sequence continues at coordinate 14,572 of SLGC01000323.1, forward strand.
GATGGCTACATGTTTACAACCATAGGCGATCGTGGGGTAATGGGCAATGCCCAGATGCTGGAAAACCACAATGGCAAGGTTATCAGGTTGCATGATAACGGTTCCGTGCCTTCTGATAACCCCTTTGTTGATGTACAGGGGGCAAAGCCCGAAATATGGACCTATGGTCACCGTAATATCCAGGGGATGGGGCTGCATCCCCAAACCCGCGAACTGTGGACACATGAGCATGGACCCAGAGGCGGTGATGAGATCAACCTTATCAGTAAAGGAGAGAATTACGGTTGGCCCGAAGTAACTCACGGGATTAATTATAACGGGACGATCATAACTGAAGATACTACCAGGAACGGAATGGTGGACCCTGTACTTCACTGGACACCATCAATAGCACCCTGCGGACTGGGCTTTGTCAGCGGCGACCGTTACCCGGGATGGCAGCATAATATGCTTGTCGGCGCTCTTGCCGGACTGCACATCCACCGGGTGGTGCTGGAGAATGACCGGGTGGTGCATACCGAATACCTTCTGGAGGGATTTGCCAGATTCAGGGATGTAAGAGAGGGGCCTGACGGATATATCTATGCCCTCACCGAAGCCCCCGGACTGCTCATACGGCTGATTCCCAGGTAAATTGTCTGAGGCAGGATCCCGGCAGCCTGAAGATCAGCCTTAAATCATGCCCCTGACCGATCTGTTGTTTTCTATCATACCGTTCCGGGTTGCCCTGCATAGTGAAAAATATTGGTTATATTGCGGCTTGTTAAAGAAAACCGAATAATAACTTATATAACATGACTATGACCGGAAAACTGGTATTGGCCTCCCTGTTTTTCCTCTTTGTTTCCGGATGCCGGCATGGCAGCGGTGATGGCGATGACAGGAGCGCGGAGAATATGGTTTTGAAGGCTGAAGCTCTTGAATCATCCCTGGCAACGGATGAAAGGGCTTTTCTTGATAATCTTTCATCGTTATGTGGAAAATCCTTCCGGGGAGAAGAGACCTTCATGGCTCCGGGCCGTGAAAGCTGGGCCGAAAAGAAGTTCATGATGCATGTTACGGTATGCGAAGACGACCGTGTTCATATTCCCTTCCACCTTGATGAGGACAGGTCGCGGACGTGGATGTTCCTGGTTGAGGACGAGGGGTTGCGGTTCAGGCATGATCACCGGCATGAGGATGGCACTCCGGAAGAACTGACGATGTACGGAGGGTATGCCGATGGAAAAGGCAACCGGTACCGGCAGCATTTTCCTGCCGATGATTATACCATTGATCTTTTGGATGATGATCTTGACAGGGAATGGAGGGTGATTTTGGATGAAGATCTCAACAGTTTTACCTACCAGCTGCTTTATGGACCGGATCTTATTTTTGAGGCCCGGTTTGACCTCACATCACCTGTCAGATGAAACCCTGCGGACCAGAAATTTACTCTCATATTATGGAGTATTGACCGAGGTTCTTACATGCAGCTAAATATAAAATATGAAGTAACATAATATGAAAAAGTTCAGGATAGGTTTTCTCGGTGCCGGAGGAATAGCCCGTTCACACATCTTCGCCCTTAATTCACTGAAATATTTCTATTCCGAACCCCCTGAATTTGAACTTACAGCTGTGGCTTCAAGGAGCGAGGATACCAGGAACAGGTTTGCTCAGGATTTCGGGTTCAATTCTGCGGTTAGTCCTGATGAATTGATTGCCAGTCCGGTCATCGACACGGTCTTTATACTGGGACCCAATAATGTCCATTATCCCCATCTTGAAGCAGCCCTTGGAATGCAGTCGGTGAGCCGTATATATCTTGAGAAACCGGTTTGTTCTCATCATGAAGAGGAAGAGAAGATCCATAAGTTAATTCACGGTGCATACCGGGACAAGATCGTTCAGGTAGGTTTCCAGTTCCTTATGGCGTCAGCTGTCCGGGACGCGCTTATATGGTGGCGGAGTAAGGATTTTGGCAGGCCTTTGCATTTCAGCTTTACCCTTAAGCATAGTGATTATCTGGATTTCTCCTATCGTGAAAAACGCAGGACCCGCCTTACTCCGGCTCCGGACGGGGGAGCCATGGCTGACCTGGGTTCCCATGCCCTGAGCCTGATGGTTGCTTTTCTCGGCGACGACATACGGATAGTATCGGCATTGCAGTCGGGCGAATATAATGATGTACCTGCAGGTTCTGATCTTTACTCCGAGATATCGGTTTATGACCCGAAAACAAAAGCTGTGGGCAATGTATCCGGCAGCAGGATAAGCGCCGGCATCGGAGATATGATGGCTTTTGAGATCTATGCCGAAAAAGGAGCGATCCGGTATAATTCAATGTTTCCCGACAGGTTTGAGTATTTTTTTGAAAAGGAGGGGGACTGGTCTGTGCGTTTTACAGGCAGCAATTTCAAGCCGGTTACCAGCTTCCCTTCGGGGCATGTGCCCGGGGGATGGCTGAGGGCCCTTATACATGCCCATTATGTTTTCCTCGCAGGGAAAGATGAGCTTTCTTTTGTTCCCGATCTTGGTCACGGATTGGAGGTTCAGCGCCTGGTAAGGGAGACGGCCGTACATATTGAACAATTCAGGGATCTGAGGGGAAAATGAGCCGATACACTCCGTTAGTTTCGTGCCTTTCCGGGAGTACCGGCAAGCCTGATCACCATGCCGCCATGCATGCCGGCAAAAAGGTTCCTGAAACCCACTGAGCTTGCGGTTATCACCGGATTTTCCTGCTTGCTCCGGCGGCTGATGTGACGACTGTCATTGAATTATCAATTCCCCCTGATGTGCCGGCTGTTATTAAAATACCATCTTCACCCTGGTCCCTTTATTCTTTTCGGAAAGAATTATCAGTTCCCCCTTATGGAGCCTCATGATCTGTCGTGAAAAAAAGAGCCCCGAACCGGTTCCCTTTTCCCTTGTGGTGAAAAATGGAGTAGACAGGTTTTCAAGCGTTTTCGCATCCATTCCGCAGCCGTTATCGGTGACAAGTATTTCCATTCTGTCATTGGCAGCACTCCATTCCAGTGAAATAGACGGATCTTTGACGTTTCTTACAGCATCGGCCGAATTCAGGACAAGGTTTATGAGGACCTGCTCAACAAGCTTCCTGTCGGCCGTCAGCCGGCCATCGCCATTGGTATGTTTAACCTCCAGACGAATACCCTGTTTTTCCAGCTGTTCTTTGAAAAGACGGTCAATTTGCCTGAACATATCGGATACCGGGATATTCTGAAGAACAGGTTCGGGAATGTGATATGTTTTCCTGAATTCCTCCACAAAAGAAGCAAGTCCCCTGCTTCTTTTTTTGATGGTATCCATGACCCCCAGAATTTCATCCTTCTGCATTCCGGTCGCGCCCCCGCATTCTCCGCAGGTGACAGTTTCCCGGTATTTCCTTATCATTCCCGACGACATCAGGCTCATAGGTGACACCGAATTCAGTATCTCGTGACTCATCATCCTGAGAAACCGGTGCATAGATTCAAGTTCCTGTGAAGCTATGTCCGGCGTTATATCCTGGACGGCCATTACCTTTACAATCCGGTTATCCTGCCTGAACACGCTGACCGATATATGGATCTTCAATATCCTTCCACCGGTAACCATCGTCATCATCTTTTGTGTATCTGAATTCACCGAACCGATCCAGCCGGATAACCCTTCCTTCAGATCATCGAGTCTTTCAACTGTTTCGATCTTTTCCTTTCCGAGGAGCGATAAAAATGCCCGGTTGACGACAAGAACCCTGCCTCTGTCATCAAAGGCAACCAGGCCGGTTAGTGCACTTCCGATACAATTCCGGAAGAGGTGGAACTCTTTTTCCTTTTCAATCCTCAGCCTGCTGATCGATTCGGTGATCCTGCCAAATCCGGACTCGACCTTTAATCCGAAAACAGTCTTTTTTTTCTCATCAAGGCTGTTGATCTGTCCGGAAAAATCAATGATCTCAAGAATGCTTGCAAGCTGCCGGCCGGGTTTATGCAGATACCAAATCAAAAAGCCAATCTGGAACAGCCACAGAATTACGATATTGAATCTTGTAACGACCAGGTTTTCATTATTCAGGCTGAGAGCGAACAGAACCGGTGTCAGGGCCAGAAGGATTGCCTGAATCACTATCATTATGCTGAAATATCCGGATCTCATATTTTTTGATTTTTTCATATAAGGTGGAGCGGTTGATACCAAGTTCCCTGGCAGCGCGGCTCATATTGCCGCTGAAAGCATCAAGGGCCGATATGATAAGCTGTTTTTCGTTTTCGGCGATATTGAACGACCCGGTTTTGGAGTGGATTCTTTTTGCCCGGTTGCCGAAGTCGAATTCTTCCGGCCCGATAATATTATCCTCACTCATGATAACGGCCTTCTCAATGCAATGCATGAGTTCCCTGATGTTACCGGGCCAGTGGTGGCCAAGCAGCTTTTCGGCCCCTTTTTCCGTGAGGCGGGGGACGCCGGTACGGTACCTTGATGCGAACATTTCGAGGAAATGGCCGGCCAGCCCGGGAATATCTTCCTTTCTCTCCCTCAGGGGCGGGAGCTCTATCTGAATTGTGTTGATACGGTAAAAAAGATCCTCCCTGAAACTGTTCTCGCCGATCATTTCTGCCAGCGGCCTGTTTGTTGCCGATATCCACCTGACATCCACCCGGACCTGACGTATGCCGCCCAGAGGGGTTATCTCATGGTTCTGGATGACCGAAAGCAGCCTGGTCTGCAGATGCACCGGCAGATTGCCGATCTCATCAAGAAAGAGGGTGCCGCCGGAAGCCAGTTCGATCCTGCCGGCCTTGTCTTCACGGGCATCGGTGAATGCCCCTTTTTTATAGCCAAAAAGCTCGCTTTCAAAAAGGGATTCACTAAGGGAACCAAGATCGAGATTAACAAAAATATCCTGTCTCCTTAATGAAAGCCGGTGTATTTCCCGGGCAACAACCTCTTTTCCGGTCCCGTTCTCGCCGAGAATAAGAATGTTTGCTTCGGTTGGCGCGGCCTTTTCGATGCATTTCATTATGCCGGCCATTGAAGGGGCCCTGCTTCTGAAAACCGGATATCCCTGGTCCTGCTGGCTGGCAAGATGCTGCTGCTGTTTTTTAAGATGGTTTATCTCCTTTTTGGACCGGCTGATCCGCAGGGCCGCCATCAGGGTCGAGAGTATTTTCTCCTCATCCCACGATTTGCTTAAGAAATCTGTTGCCCCTTCCTTGATCGCATTCACTGCAATTTCAATATCACCATAGGCAGTGATCATAACCACAACAGCTTCGGGCTCCATTCCAAGAATTTCCTTTAGCCAGTAAATGCCTTCATTTCCCGTTGTTACGCTTGCCGTGAAGTTCATATCGAGCAGGATCACATCATATTGAAATTTCTGTATCCGCGAAGGGATAAGGTTCGGATTCGAAATAACGTCCATTACCCCGAACCAGGGCCCCAATAGAAATTTTAGTCCCTCAAGAAGATCGGGATTGTCATCTACCACGAGCAGGGAAGCTGATTTTGTGCTGGATTTATGATTGGCGGACTTATGCATGTTTTTGGTGTTTGTGTTACCTGATCCTGATCAATGGTGTTTCAGGCAAATGGCTGTCGCACAAACAGCTCTTTGCTCAGATAAAAGTACATCATTATGCCGCGGTTTGCAACAGGAGTGTTGTATTTTCCAACAATTAATTTTGATCCGGATCATTTAAATTGCAGATTACTTGCACCTTATAGAGGTGGCATGTTATATGGTAAAGAATTATGCGATTTCCGGCCCTGTGTTGGAAATTCAATATTATTGACTCAACTTTGTTAAATCAGGGGAATGGTCGGGCGTTAAAGCTGCTTCTGTTCCCGGTAAAAAAAACTTATCATGTTTACCCATTTGTTCAGGAGTATAGTACGGAATATTGTGCGTGACCCGTGGTTGCCCGTAATGACATGGCTGGGACTTTCCATTGCCTTTTTCTGCTCATTCACCGCCCTGATTTATGTATTTAATGAGTTGTCGTACGACAGGGTTCACACCGGCAGGGACCGGATATACCGGGTTATCCGATTCGATGAGCCGGTATCAGCCCATTTTGCCGGTTCACCCTGGCCTGTTTACACTATTGCAAGGGATGAAATACCACAGGTTGAGAAGGCCGCCCTGATGGGATTTATGAGGGATTTCAGGATTATGGACAATGAGGGCAATCAGCTTGATCGCCGGTTCAGAGTGAATTTTGCAACGCCGGAAATTTTCGAAATTTTAAGCTTCGACCTGGTGCACGGCGATAAATCTGCATTATTCGGCAGTCCCGATGAACTTGTCATCAGCCGGTCGGTCGCCGAAAATCTCTTCCCCGGAAGGGTAAACCCCGTAGGCGAGCAGGTCAGGGTTATCATTAACAATCAGGAGGAAGTGTTCCGGATCAGCGGGGTATTCATAGACTGGCCTGAGACTGTTACCTTCAGGATAGACATTCTCTGTCATCCCAATCATGCGCTGAACGCGTTTCTTCTTCCCGGCAATCCCGGTATTGAAACAGACTGGAAGAGTGCGCCTTTCAGTGTATTTGTCCTGCTAAATGAAAACAGCGGCAAGGAAGAAGCGGAGCAGGTAATCAACAGCCTGTCCCCTTATGATCAGGATGAGTTACCGGTTAAATACAGCCTGCACAGCTTAAAGGATTTCTATTATGGTTCTTCGCATATCGCCAACATGCACCATCATAAAACCGGCAGCCGGTCAACCCTTTGGCTGCTTGCAGGAACAGCACTGCTGATACTGTTTATTGCAGTAACCAACAGCATTCTGTTTTTGATTGCCCGGTTCAGCTCAAGGACAAGGGAGATGGGCATACGAAAAGTCGCCGGGGCAGACACTGCCGATATTGTCAAACTGCCGGCAGGGGAATCATTGCTGGTCTCGTTTGCTGCATTGCTGACTGCCGTAATGCTGATTGAATTGTTTTTGCCAAATATCAGCAGCTACTTCAGAAATGGTATATATTATCATACTCTGAAGAATTACAACTACCTGGCAGCATTCGCAATGCTCAGCTTCCTGGTGGCCATGCTTGCAGGATGGGCCGGCGGCCGAAGTTACTCGGCCCGTAATCCGGCCCTGCTTTTAAGGGGAGAATCCCGGAACAGGCGGACGGCCAGATTCGGCACCGGAAAAATACTTCTGAGCATGCAGATCGGAATCCTGATCGCGATGCTTTCTGCCTCCGGCTTTATTGTGAACCAGTTAAATTTTCTAAGGAACGCTGATACAGGTATTGATAAGGACAGGGTTTTGAAAGTGATGCTGAACCCGCAAAGCATTCCGGCCTATGCTTCCCTGAAGGAAGAATTGCTTCATATTCCCGGAGTGGCTATGGTGAGCGGAGCCTTTGAGGCCCCTCCCGGATTTGGCCGCATAATATCTGAGATCGCCAGTCCCGACGATCCGGAAATTCGTGTGGTGGCCAACCAACTGGTTGTTGACAACCTCTTTTTCGAGTCCTTTGGCATCAATCTTTACGAAGGACGGTTTTTTTCTGAAAAGTACCCATCCGATCCCAATGAATCGGTTATCCTCAACCGCACGGCGGTTGCCGGGCTGGGTCTTCTGGATCCTGTTGGTAAATTACTTGGAGACAAGACCATCATCGGTGTATGTGAGGATTTTAACCTTACATCACTGCACACCCGGGTACAGCCTGTTTTTTTCTCGATGGTAAGTCCGGCTCATATCCGTGAACTTATCATAAGGTTCGATCCTGAAAAAACAGGGCAGGTGGTTTCAGGCATCAATGCGTTATGGGATAGATTTTCGTTTTCCACTCCTCCCCATATAACTTTTCCCGGCCAGACAATTGATTTCTTCTACAGGGAGGAAGAGGCGCTGTTTAATATGATTGTCCGGTTGACGGTTATCGCCGGACTCATTTCAGTATTCGGACTTACCGGTCTCGCGGTATTCAATGCCCGCCGCCGCACAAGGGAAATCGGGATCAGGAAAGTCAATGGTGCGACCACCTTCGACATAGTCCGTCTCTGGCTCAAAGAATACCTGGCCCTGGTATTTATCGGCCTACTTTCTGCAATACCGGTAGTCAGTTATTTAGTCCACAACTGGCTGCAGAACTATCCTTACAGGATATCTTTCAGCTGGTGGATCTTTCCTCTGGCGGGTACCGCCGCCGCACTCATTGTATGGATATCCACCTCCATCCAGACTTACAGGGCGGCATCGCAGAATCCTGTCAAACTTCTCAGGCACGAATAGGGAAATGGGGCGTGATAAAGAATAGCTTCCGGAGTATGATTTCCAGAAATATTCCATATATTTGTCTGCTGCATGGCTGTTTCAAGGTACAAGCCACTTGTTGCGTGCCCCTGCCGGCACTGATAGATCAGCCGGGGCAGCCAAACAGATGAAGAAACTACATTGCATAAATGAAGATAATATCAATAGTAGGAGCAAGGCCACAGTTCATAAAGCTTGCCCCCCTCTCCGCAAAACTTTCCGAATTTCATGAAGAGATCATAGTCCATACCGGGCAGCACTATGACTATACCATGTCTGAGAGAATTTTTTCCGATCTTGGAATAAGAAATCCCGATCATCATCTTGGCATCGGATCAGCTTCACATGCGGTGCAGACCGGCAATATGATGAAAGTTCTGGAAGAGGTGATGCTTGCTGCCCGGCCTGATCTGGTTATTATTTTTGGTGATACCAACTCTACAATGGCCGGAGCCCTCGCAGCTTCCAAGATTAATATTCCGATAGTTCATGTTGAAGCCGGACTCAGGAGTTACAACAGGGCTATGCCCGAGGAAATAAACAGGATTGTTGCCGACCATGCCTCAGACTATCTCTTTGCTCCAACACGGACAGCTGAAGGCATACTGCAGGGAGAGGGACTGGGGGACAGGACCTATCTGACCGGCGACATTATGGTTGATACGATCACTGAAAACCTGCCCGTTGCACTTAAAAACTATACTTCCCCGGAAGGGCTTGATATTGAAAACCTTGAGTATAATCTTCTGACCCTGCACCGGAATTATAATGTGGATAACCCCGGAATTCTCAAAGGCATATTAAAAAAACTGGAGGACCTGGGAGAAGTCATTATTTTTCCTGTTCATCCCCGGACCATGAAAATGCTTGAGGGAATTGATTTTAATGGCAGGAATATCGTATTTACCGAGCCTATCGGCTACCTCGATTTCGTAGCATTTGAAAATTTCAGCAAAAGGATTATCACCGATTCCGGGGGCATACAGAAAGAGGCCTATATTCTCAGGAAGCCTTGTATTACTTTGCGGACCGAGACGGAGTGGACCGAAACGGTCAGGGAGGGGTGGAATCTTCTTGTAGATCCATCCGATGAGGCCATGTGTGAAAAAATAACGGCTTTCAGGGTACCACTGGAACAAAACCAGGTCTTTGGTGAAAAGGTAACTGAAAGGATGGTTGAAATTATAAACGGAATTTGAAGGTATTATTAATCTCCTGTCGGATCCCAATCGCACTTGCTTACTGCTGATTCCTTACAGTAAACCGGCTATTGCAAAGAACCTCCCTTTTCCTGATCATTTCCCTGTTCATTTGTATCTCCTGTGGCAACCAGGAAGCTTTTTACCCACCGCTTCATTATCGATTACGTCAGGGCCTATCAACAGAGATAGAAAGGTAGCCGTCCTGCTCGCCGGCCCTGGCTGATATGAATCTCCGCAGCCACCCCTCCGGCCATGGCTGACAGTCAGCCTCCGGGCAACCCGCATTTTCCGTGTCTGATAGTCTTAGCAACCCGACTCGTTCGCCGGGTAAAAAATATAAAAACTATTTTCGTTTATAAAGTTTTTATACTTACATTTGTCCCCGAAAATTTCCATGCAATAGTTTTGATATTCCAGCGGCCTGCCGGAGAGATCATCTTTTGATAATCTCCATTTACCGGCATTGACCCGTATTTACCAGGTTATTGCCGGCAAGGATATCACGGACCGGTGTCTGTATATGAGGTGTGGATTTAAAACCAGTAGTGAAATGAACATAACAGAAAGAATAGTGAATCATGCCCTGGAACTCTTTGTCCGTTCAGGGATCAGGGCTATTACCATGGATGATATTTCTGCCCAGGCAGGCGTTTCCAAACGTACCATTTATGAGAATTTCAGGGATAAGGATGAACTTTTACGCGCCTGCCTTTTATTCATGGACAGTCATCATGCCAGGGAAACGGAAAGGATCTTTGCCGAATCAAAAAACACCATTGATATGGTTTTCCTGTTCCTGCAACATGGTATAGGGGCTATAAATTCGATCAATCCGCTTTTCATGGCGGACATGAAAAAATATCATTACAGGATATGGAAAGAGACCTATGTTATCAACAGTGACAAGTACCTTGACCAGACGTATACCATCCTGAAAAAGGGCATTAATGAAGGGCTCTTCAGAAAGAGTATCGATATAGAAATAGTGGCAAGGCTTTTAAATGAACAGCTGACGCTTATGACTGACGAAAGAATTTTTCCTTCTCTCAAATATTCGAAATCGGTCGTGTTCGAGAATATAATAATAAATTTTTTCCGGGGCATAGCTACCGGGAAAGGCCTTGAAATTATAGATAAATTTATGGATCAGCCGGAGCTTCAGCAACCGGCGGCACCAGGAGCTGAAAACAGTCCTGCTCCCCTGCAATGATGGAA
>SLGC01000216.1 GCA_007123885.1 Bacteroidales bacterium
CAGCATTTCTACCAGATCCTGCCTGTCAACGAAAACAGTTTCGCTGAACACATGATCTGCAAAAGCACTGAAGTCATCTTCAAATTCATCTCTCACCATGTCAAAAAAAACGGGATGAAAACCGGTTTCAACATTATCCCTGTACATTTCTAGCATGGACACAAAAATTTCACGGTCGACAGGTTTGTGATAATCAGTAAAAAAACTATTAAAAGTCGATTCAAGGAAGGGGGATATTGCCGATATTTCCTGATCCCGGTCAACCATTGCATCGGATACCCTGAGAAAATCACTTACAAACCTTACTATTTCAATTGCATATAGAGCCTCACGTCCATAGTCACGGGGCAGTAAATAACGTTCCAACTCACCATAAAGGCTGTCAAAAGCAGGCAACAAGCCGGAATAACTCTCCCGCAGATCCGGCCTGCTTTCAACCCAACGGGCAAATCTTTCTTCGGTTCTTTTTTTCCGTTCCAGGGCCTCAAGCCTTTCAAGACCCCTGTTTTCTCCCTGCCATCTTTTCCAGGCATTGCTGACACCGGCAAATTTTGAGGCATACTTGATCCTGACAGTATCATTAATATCCATTGCATTGCCCATTATACGCAACCTTTCATCCCTCAGTCTTATATTGTGAGGATTACTCATCTCAGTAATAAGTCTCACGGCATGCGAGGTAAGATACTGGCTGGTGCTTCCGGGAAAACCGAAAACCATGGTGAAATCGTCCTCGTTAACTCCACCCGTTGATATTTGAGCTGATACTGGTGACCGGTATGGAATATTGCTATTTGAAAATTGCGCCGGCACTTTCCCATCTTCAGCATAGATCCTGAAAAATGCAAAATCACCGGTATGCCTGGGCCATATCCAGTTATCGGTATCACCGCCGAATTTTCCGATTGATGAGGGTGGTGCGCCGACCAGCCTGATATCTTCAAACACATCATAAACAAAAAGATAATACTCATTACCATAAAAGAATGAATTGACCTCTGCACGATACCGGGTATCCTCAACAGTCTCTTTTTCAATCAGGCGGGATTCAGTCAATACCGCTTCCTGCCTCTGCTCATTGTCCATATCTTCATCAAGAACCGACAGGATCCTTTCGGTAACATCTTCCATTCGGACCAGGAACGTGACAGACAGGCCGGGATTAGGCAATTCCTCGTCCTCCGACATGGCCCAGAAGCCTTCGGTAAGATAGTCATTTTCAATGGTGCTGTGGGACTGGATCGCACGGTATGCACAGTGATGATTGGTCAGTACCAGTCCACGATCCGACACAACCACCCCGCTGCAACCCCCTATCCGGACAACGGCATCTTTGAGGCTGGCCTGGTTGATGCTGTATATCTCTTCGGCTGACAGGCGCAGACCTTTCTGCTGCATCTCATCTATATTATATTTTTCCAGCAGCAGGGGCAGCCACATTCCCTCCCGTGGAAATAATGAAAACCCGGTAATCAGTATTAACGCCAAAAGAAAGAAAATTCTATTCATAACAATTAATATTAAAATTCAATCAGGACCTTATAAAGTTTATCAACAGGTAATCCCATTACATTAAAATATGACCCGTGGATGGCTTCGGTACCGATGTATCCGATCCATTCCTGTATCCCGTAGGCACCTGCTTTGTCAAAGGGCCGGTACTTTTCAACATACCAGGATATCTCACCGGGAGTGAGAACCTTGAAAAATACGCTTGTCAGGGAATAAAATGAAACGCACCGGCACAAGCTCTTCACGCAGACTCCGGAAATAACCTGGTGCCGGCGTCCCGATAATTTTTGCAGCATCCCGATCGCCTCATCCCTTCCCGATGGTTTGTTAAGAACCTCATTATTGCACCATACAATAGTATCTGCAGTAATAACAACAGTTTTTTCATCGATTAAATTATCAAATGCAGCGGCTTTTTTTTCGGCAAGATAGACCGGAATATCACTTTTACCGAGAGCGGCGGGATAAGTTTCTTCGATCTTTCCATTTCCCACCACCTCAAAATCTATTTCAAGCCCTTCAAGCAGTGCCTGGCGGCGCGGGGAGCGTGATCCAAGAATGATCCTGTGGTCTTTGAACTTATCTCTTAAATGTATCATTAAATGTTAACAGATATGATGATGTACCTGGCCACTAAGGAATACATCAAACCCATCAGCATGATCAGCTTTGTAAGCGATTGTGCACTCCTGTAATCCGATTTTTTCCTGGCGCTTGCAATTTTATAGAGTAATAAAAATAAGGGGATCAGCAGGAATATGATAAAATACAAAAGGCTCAGGTAATCTCTCCCGGCACCGAAAACAGTGACAAGGTATTGCATGTAGATAAATACCAGCGATATGGCAGTTAGTACCACCAATGCACCGGCAATTATCCTGGTGCCTCTAATGCCAAGAACAATAGGCACTGATTTCCTGCCCTGCACAATATCGCCCTCATAGTCCTCAACATCCTTTATAAGTTCCCTTATCAGTGTAGTAATAAAAGCAAAATAACCAAATGATCCGACCAGGGCAAATAAATAGAGCAGACCTGTATCACCTGCCGGAAAAACAAATCCATATTCCCTCTGCAAAAGCGGCATTTCAAAAAGAATAACCATCACTGGCACCATGGCAGTAAGAAATGCTATTACCAGGTTTCCGATCAAAAACTGCCTGTTATAGGTTGTTGAATAAAACCAGAGCATGCCAGCGACAAAGATAAAGGAAAAGCCAAACAGGGGAACTCCTATATGAAAAGCAAGATAAAAGCCAATTAATATTGCAAAAAAATTTAATATCCAGTGTATGATAATGGCGCTCCTACGGGATATCTTCCGGCCAACCACCACCTTTCCCGGCCGGTTCAGCTGATCTGTCCGGGTATCGAAATAATCATTTATCACATAGCCTGCAGCAGTTATTAACAGCGTTGCCAGAACAAGAAGAAAAAAATGTAACTCACCCAGTTGCAGTTCCCGGCCGTAGATGCCAAGTGCCGGACTGATTATGGCATGCCTCATCAGGTACTGGGTAGCGGCAACGATCAGCAGGTTCTGGAACCGCACCAGGCGCAAAAAGTCTGTTATATTGCTGTTCATAAGATAAAGGTGTCATCACTCATCCAAATACCATGTGCCCTTAATACCTGTTCAAGGACATCCCTGACACAACCATGCCCTCCACTGTATGCCGAAATATATCGTGCTATCTGTTTGATCTCAAAAACGGCATCACTTGGACATGCAGGAAATCCCACCTTCTGCATAACAGGATAATCAGGAATATCATCGCCCATATAAAGTATCTCTTCCGGTTTCAGATTGTATTTATTGCAGAAATGTGCAAAATCATCCAGTTTTTTTGAGGATTTAAGATAAACATCATAGACACCCAGCAGATTGAACCTCTTTCTGACTGCCTCTGAATTGCCGCCGGTAATCACAGCAATGTGATAACCATTCCGGGCTGCCAGCTGCATTGCAAATCCATCCTTTACATTCATGCTGCGAATGAGTTCGCCCTCGGCATCCATCATCAAAACAGAACTGGAAAAAACGCCGTCAACATCGAAAACAAAAGCCTTTACCTTTTTTAATTCTTCTTTGAAAAATCCCATGAAATGTTTTATTTTTCTGAATCTCCGGCCTTCTTTCCGGAAAGCCTCCGGATGCTTTCTGATAGCTGCTTATAGATGCTTCTAGATTCCGGATAGAAAGATAGTAAATCCAGATGTTTTTCAATAATTAACCGGTCATTTCTTGCAGCAGGCCCTGTCTGCGATGCCGCCGGACCCAGCCTTACCGCTTTTTCAGCAGTTTCTTTTATAAGTGAATGATACATCTCAAAAGGAAGATCTGCCTTTAAAGCAATCTCGCCGGCAATAGTGTACATATGGTTGGTGAAATTGCAAGCAAATACCGCGGCAGTATGAAGTAATAATCTTCTTTCTGAATCTATACGGTGGACTGAGGAGGTGATATGGCGGGCAAGTGATTCGGTCATTTCAAGTCCTTTTGCAGAATTGGATTCTATGCAAATGGGGAAGTCGGCATAAACCGGCGGCCTCTTTGCGGAAATAGTTTGAAGCGGATAAAGAACTCCATAATTTTCGGCATGGCCTGCAAAGATATCCATGGGCAGACTTCCGGCAGTGTGAAGCATCAGGCAATCCCTGAAGCCGGTTTTTTTTATTATATCTATGGTGCCCTGATCACTAAGGGCAAATAACCATATACCGGCACCGGTATCAATTTGTCCCGCATCAGTTACCCAGCCCGAATTTACCTTTCCGGCAAGTTCTGAAGCGCTGGCACGGGTCCGGCTGTATACGGTATCGATATGCCAGCCCGCTCTTTTAAGTGCCAATGCGAAAAATGTTGCAACATTCCCGGCACCCAGTATAACTATCCTTTTATCATTTGTCACCGCCATCCTCAAAATACAAAACTTCCCCTAAATTATAAAAATAAACCCGGAATCAGGTCTTTCCTGCTTTCCGGGTTAAAAAAAATTCTCGGTCCAAATCTTTTATGATTCAGGATTAAATTTAAAACTGCCAAATTCCCTGGCATCAAAATCCATTATGTAAGCGGCCCTTTCAAGATTCTGTGATTTTCCATATCCAATAAAAATGGCTGCCGGCTTTATGTATGATTCATCACGACGGACATCCTTGAGAAGCAGGTACCCCATAATTATATTTGCAGCCATCTCGACCAGGCGCCTTGCATGAAAATCCACGTATTCATTATTATCCTCTGCGACAACTTTGTTTACGGTTTTTTCATATTCATCTGTCATGCCGGTTAGAACAGACTTGAGGTAATCCATTTCAGGTTCATAGTTTTCCTTTTCATAGGATTCCCTGATAATGTTAAGGTAAGCTCCGGAGGTTACGCCACGTATTGCCGCAACGACCTGAAGCTGTGATGTGCCTTCATAAATAGAGGTTATCCTGGCATCGCGGTAGATCCTTTCAATGGGAAAATCTTTCATGAAACCGGCACCGCCATGTATCTGAAGGGCATCGTAGGCGATCTCGTTTGAGTACTCACTGGCAATAAGTTTCAGCATGGGAGTGAAAACATCTGACAGACGCTGGTATTTCTTCTGTTCGCTGCGCTCCTCAGTCTCAAGTTTACGTTCTTCCGAAATAGCATTGTAATTCTTGTATATATCAACGAACCTGGCAGTTTCATACAGCAGTGACCGCTGGGCATGTATTTTCACCTGCATCTTTCGAAGCATTTCAAAAACGGCAGGGAAATAGATGATCGGGCGACCAAACTGGGTGCGTTCTTCCGCATATTTCAAGGCTTCCCGGTATGCTGCCTCGGATATTCCGACCGATTGTGCGGCCACCCCAAGCCGGGCGCTGTTCATAAGCGACATCACGTATTTTATCAGCCCGAACTTCCGGTCGCCAACAAGCTTGGCAGGGGCATTCCGGAAAACAAGTTCACATGTGGGTGAACCCTTTATCCCCAGTTTATTTTCAATCCTTCTGATGGTAAGTCCGTCATCCTTCCTGTCATATACAAAAAGTGACAGGCCCCGGCCATCGGTGGTGCCTTCTTCAGAACGGGCAAGCACAAGTGAGATATCTGCATCGCCATTGGTAATAAACCTCTTTACACCATTAAGCAGCCAGATCCCATCCTTATTCCGCGATGCTTTAAGCTGTACGGCCTGGAGGTCGGATCCGGCATCCGGCTCCGTAAGGTCCATGGCTGCCGTGGCTCCTTTGTTAAAGCGGGGAAGGAATTCATTTTTTATATCTTCGGAACCAAATTCATGCAATGTCTCGGCACAGTCCTGGAGCCCCCATATATTGGCAAAGCCGGCATCAGCCCGGGAAACAATTTCAGCAGCCATGACGTATGGCACCATAGGAAAATTCAATCCCCCGTATTTTCTTGGCAATGACATTCCAATCAGGCCGGCCCTGGTGAGAGCTTCATGATTTTCAGCGGTTCCCCTTGCATATTTTACCCTGTTGTTTAACAGTTCAGGGCCCTCAGCATCAACCGACTCGGCATTGGGGGCTATTATGTTGCCGCAGATATCGCCTACTATTTCGAGGATCTTGTCGTAGCTGTCCATCGCATCTTCAAAATCAAGAAATGCATAGTCGCAGCTGCTTTTCTCAGCAAAATCCCGTTCTTTCAGCTGAACGATTTTTTTCATGCCCGGATGGTCCAGGTGAAATTTCAGGTCCTTATTATCTATATAAAAATTTGCCATTATTTTGAATTCTTTTGATAATACTTAATCATTTTGGGTATGATCTCGGTAAGGTCTCCTGTTATGGTATAATCGGCAATCTGGTTGATTGGAGCTTCAGGATCATTGTTTATGGAAATTATGATGGCGGACTGGTCCATGCCTGCCCGGTGCTGTATCTGGCCGCTTATTCCGCAGGCAATATAAAGCTTTGGACGCACTGTTACCCCGGTCTGCCCCACCTGTCTTTCATGCCCGATAAAGCCGCCGTCGACTGCTGCCCTCGATCCGGCAACCTCTCCTCCCAGCACCCCAGCCAGATCATAAAGCATTTTAAAATTATCCTTTGACCCGACGCCATATCCACCGGCAACAATAATCCCGGCATTCTTGATATTGACTTTCCTGCTTTCTAAATGCCGTTCAATGATCTTTACAACAAAATCATCATCAGAGAGCCATTTTTTGAGATCAATATTCCTGACCTCGCCTTTATGATCATCTGAATAAATCTCCTTTTTCATTACACCTTCCCTCACAGTAGCCAGTTGGGGACGGGTATCGGGATTTATGATCGTGGCTATAATATTACCGCCGAAAGCGGGACGGATCTGATAAAGAAGGTCCTTGTATTCCCTGTTGCTCTTTTTTTCAAAGTGATCGCCAATCTCCAGTGCGGTGCAGTCGGCCGTCAGTCCGCATTTTAACGCTGAAGCGATACGCGGGGCAAGGTCCCTGCCAATGGATGTTGCCCCGAACAGTCCGATGCCGGGCTTTTCCTGTTCAAAAAGCCCTTTTACTATTGCAGCATGTGGAAGGGTTGTATATGGATATAATCTCTTGTCATCGGCAATATGTACAACATCCGCACCATAAGGAAATATCTGTTTTTCAATACCTTTTAAGCCGGAACCTATAACAACAGCCTCAAGCCCGCACTTTTGACGAAGTGCCAGTGAACGGCCCTTCGAGAGCAACTCCAGGCTGACTTCTGCAATATGTCCCTCTTCAATTTCGCAATAAACAAAAACGTTATTCATAAGTAATATTTAAATTAGATCATTGTTTTCATGTTCCTTACCATGACGTTATTATTATACAACAAGAAAGAACCAGCCTGCATTTCCATCCTGAGGGATGAGGCAATTACTGGTTTGGTAAAAAAAGGTGCGGGGCTTCATGACGGCTGTTTCATTTCACGGAAGGGAAATTGGCATATTAACCAATAGTATGATTTTCAATCATTTCCTTCATAAGACCCTCAATATCATTATCGCTATCGGAAAGAATCCTGGAATCCCGGCCAGTAAAAACAACATTCTCTATCTTCTTAACTTTTGTGGGCGATCCGGATAATCCCAGCTGATCAAGATCTGCATTTATATCTGCAACTGACCACTCCTTTATTAGCAGATACGGCCTGTCTTTTTGAAGCTGAAGATAATCTTCACTGCTTTCCTGCAGCTCACCAAGGCTTCTTGCATGTTTGTACTTGATTGTATATTTGGCATGTCTTGAACGGCATTCCGGAGCTGAACTGTGAACTGTTACAACAAGAGGCAGTGGTGCGGAAACAGTCTCCACTCCTCTTTCCAGCCTTCTCTCAATAGTAATCTGTTTTTTATTGACAGAAATGATCTCCTCTGCATAGGTAACCTGGGGAACTCCAAGTTTTTCAGCTACCTGGGGGCCAACCTGTGCGGTATCACCATCAATGGCCTGCCGTCCGGCAATTACAATATCAAAAGGAGAAAGCTTTCTGACTGCAAGTGAAAGTGCATATGAGGTAGCAAGTGTATCGGATCCTGCAAATTTTCTGTCCGTGATAAGTATACCGCCATCGGCTCCGCGGTACATTGCCTCGCGAATGATCTCGGCTGCACGGCCTGGACCCATTGTGAGAATTGTAACAGTTGTCCCCGGATACCTTTCCTTTAACCTGAGTGCCTGTTCCAGTGCATTCAGATCTTCGGGATTGAAAATTGCCGGCAGGGCGGCCCGGTTAACGGTGCCATCAGCTTTCATTGCATCTTTGCCAACATTTCTTGTATCTGGTACCTGTTTGGCAAGTACAATTATTTTTAATCCACTCATTTTTCTTTAAGATTCAGATTGTAAAAAGAAGTGACAAATATAAAAAAAAATAACTCTATCAATCCGAAAATCGACCTGTATAGATACTTCTTAATAATTATATCTGGTTTTCTGTGTATTATGTAAAAAAAAAGCTGACTGATCAG
>SLGC01000227.1 GCA_007123885.1 Bacteroidales bacterium
AGGGAACCAGATCGCGCAAAACGTTATCCAGTATTCCCGTAAGATAACAGTTCCACCAGTAGTGAAAAACAAAGCGGGTATTATCACGTTCAAAATATATTTCACCCGCTGAAGCATCATCGTTGTTCCGGCCTCCTGAGGGTCTGTACAGAAAGGTTTTTCCGGCAAAACGTGCTACTTCACCTGCAAATTCACCTGCTTCAGGAGCCAGCTCAAGCAAAAGATCTGACCAGGACATATAGAGCTCACCTTCAGATCTATAATCATTTCCTGCAAAATTAAATTCCGAACCATGATGTAAACCTCCCTCAACCTTTATGCCTGCAAGGGGATAGAGGGCAGTATTGATCTTTCTGAATTCCATCTCCTCAAGAGTGCCGCGGGCAGTATAGCCTCCATTAATATCCCTGAGGTTGTACCTGAATTCAGCGCTAAGCAGTGCAGCATCAAAAATTTCTGCACTTGCAGTTATTCTCATTATACTGTCGTTAACAAGTGAATCGGCAAGATTTGTAACATTGGATATCCCGGCATTAAGATCACTGAAATTAACCCGACCTGTGGCTTCATCAAATTCAGATGGATCAGCATCCTGTGGAAACTCGGAATATATTATTTCTGTGCCATTTATTCCGATATTACCTATATAAAACCCGGCGGATGCGTTACCGATAAGTCGGGATGGCATCTGCGGACGCTGTTGTTCATCAAACGGTGGCCGGCGATCGCGGAAAACATCTATTTTACCACCATCCAGAGTGATCGTGGCAAGACTGAAAACAGGTTCTTTCCCTGTGTTATCAATGTTAAATCCCATAGCAGTGATGCTGTCAAAACGGGCTTCAATCCTTTCTGTCTGAAATTCCAGGTAATTATGATAATCTGGCTTGCCATGCAACGGTATCATCCGGGGACTGTAAATGTTGATTGTCCCTGCATCAAGGTTGATGAAAATACTGTCTGCTTTAAATTCATGGAGGCTGCCTCCCGGAAAGATCTGCGATCCTCCGGCTCTCAGTGTCCCGGGTTCATGGGCATGCAAATTATTTCTTCCGTTTGCTTTAACTCTATTTTCATTAAATTCAATGTTTGCGGCCATTACCACCATTCCCTGGCCATCATCCATATACCTCTGTTCAAGCTCAATATTGTCTATTACAGCACTATGAAGCCTGATCCCTGTCTGTGCTTCGCCGTTTAAATTCTTATGTTCAATACCGCCCTGATTTTCAAAAACAGTTAAAGATATATTGCCGGCATAAATCCAGTCGCCTGCCCGGCCGGAGGTTCCCGTGCCTGCCTTTATAAGCGATCTCAAACTTGTTTGCAGATCCGTTATTTCCGCTTTGTAAAGTTTTGAGGGAAGACTTTCCAATGCGGTCCGTGTCAATGCAGTCTGGTCCGGCTGAAGAGAAATTCGTGGAAAACTTATATTCCAGGGGAAGATGCTCAACCGGGGCTTATCTACCTGCACCGTGAAAAGGCCACCAGAGCCAGAGTCCAGGATAATTGAAATTTCTCTTTCAACTCTTCCGGAGATCATCCCGGGCAGGTAGAGGTGCAAAAACACCAGTAAAAGGGATCCGGAAGCCATGATCAAAAGAGCTGCCGGAAGTAATATCCGGGATTTTCTTTTCATGTCCCGGCTATTTCTTGTAAAACAAGCATTTACTTTGCTTTTTTCAACTTTTTTTTAAAAAACCTCTTTATCTTTTCCTTTGAGATGGCATGCCTTTCAGTTCCTTCCTCTCCCAGCAGATATGCATAGGGTTTCATAAATTCGATATTGTAAAGGATAATTCGGGTCGCTGCAAGAAAAGGAACAACAAGCAGCATCCCCGCTATTCCCCAAATCATGCTTGCGGCTACGAGACCGATTATGACAAAGAAGGGGCTCACGCTGACATTTCCGCCCACAATATTGGGAGTGAGTATATTATTTTCGGTAAACTGTACTATAATAAAAAGAATAACTACCCTGAAAGCCAGTGCCAACTCACCCTCAATAATAAAAGCATAAGTGAAGGGCACCAGTCCCCCGAGCAGGGTCCCGAAGTAAGGTATGAAATTGAAAAAGGCTGCAATTACCCCCAGGGGTATTGCGGGACTGACACCAATGATCCATAACCCCGCAGAATTGATAAAACAAAGGATAAAAACCACAACAATAACGCCCGTCAGATATTGGACCATAACTGTCGACAAATCGCGCAGGATAGTAATCATCCGGGGCTTATTCTGCTTTCCCGCAATTTTGAGCAGAAAGAACATGAACTTTGTGCGGTAATAAAGGAACAGGAAAATATATACCGGCAATAGCCCAATAGCAACCAGTGTACTTGTAGTGGCGGTAAAAAAGGCCTCTATCTGACCATTTGCCTGGAAAATCGAAGTGATGCCCTCCTCAACCCGTTGCCGGATATTGTCGCTGTTAAAACCAAAATATTCGCCTATTCTTGCAGCTACAGCTGATAAATTTTCAAGGGCTTTTTCCCTGAGTGCCGGGAGATCAAGTGCGAGCGGGGTTATGATGGCATATACAGCAATGATAATGCCGGCCAACATGAATAAGGCCCCGAATATAAGGATAAGGTTTGCCAGGATCCGGGATACATGTTTTTGTTCCAGCTTCCTGGCTAAGGGATACAGCAGGTACGCAAGCAAAAATCCAAAGGCTATCGGTGCAAGGAAATTTCTGATCTGAGTAAGGCCAAATATAAAAAGAATGATGAGCAGCAACGTAAAGGTAATCCGCTGCACCCACAAAAATCTTTTTTCCGATCTTTTTAGTTCTTCCGCCATTTCCTTTTCCCCATTAACTCTAAGTTAATAAAAAAAATGCAGAAATTAATCTGTGGCAGATTACATCTGTAATTTTTTCAAGACAACAGGTATCAATTTCTGTAAGGTGTTCCTTCAAAAAGCGATGATGTCTTCCATGGGAAAATTCTGCCAGTTTAGAATGTTGCCTGATAACAATATTAATGTTCTGCTTCGGAGCCTTTGATTAAAGCCGGTACTTAAAGAAGTTACTAACCATTAATTGCAAACATGTGGAATTTTTATTGCTGTGGATTTTTTTCCTCAAATCCCTTTGGCAGAAAGGCTTTAACATATGTTTTATGTATTAAAGGTCTTTGTCAAATAAAATAATGTAGTACATTGTATTAATGATATTTATATCATATGGCTATAATTTTATTTCTTTCTCGTCGAACTATACTCGGAAACAACAATAATGGTAGCCGGAATATCGAAAATATAACATGTGAACAACCAGGATTAAACCATTTGTCAAAAAAACTGTTAATAAATTCAGCAGCTTTTTAGGCTGGATAAACCTTTTAACAGGCTAATTTTGTAAAAATAAGAATTGCAAGGAATGAAAATTTATGGTGTAATAATTCCACAATATTGAACAACCTGCAAAAAATCCAAGGTTGGCAAATCAAAAGGTTCATGTTTTTATATATAACTGGCTATCTGCTGTTTTGATTTGTTTTTTTTTGTCATCCCTTAACAAAAATACCGAGTTAACCGGAAAAGTGAATTCTGGTATGGATTTCGCAAATGATAGCAGTCAGCTTTGTATATTATACAGGTTCTTAAAGATAAATGTTAATGTTCAAACGTTTTTTGATGTTCACGAATATAAATCATGATTGCCTTTAAAGATCTTGAATCAAACCTGAAGAAAATTATTGTTGATTATTCATGACCAGAAGAAATTTTAATTGATTATGAAAAATTTACATACGGCAGGTTTATTTCTGAAGGCTTTTATGCTGATTGTTTTTTATTTCTGGGATGTTGGTATGAGTTCATCTGATAATGCCATGACTTCCCAGATCCTGCGATCAGAACAGATCCAGCCTATTCCATACAGAATCACGAATCAGTTGTCCGATCTTGAAGATTTTGAGCATCTTGAAGCAAGCATAAAAAGGATGATGAACCGGTATAATATAAAAGGTGCATCTCTGGCTGTAGCAAAAGATGGTCAGCTTGTTTATGCAAAGGGCATCGGGTATGCTGATGCAGAAGCCGGAGAGCAGGTTGAACCCAGGCACCTTTTCAGGGTTGCAAGTGTTTCAAAGCTCATCACGGCAGCCACTATAATGAAAATGACAGAATCCGGTTTGTTTGATATAGATGATAAGGTTTTTGGGAAAGAGGGTATTTTAAACGACTCTATATATCTTGATTACGCTGATCCCAGGATTGAAAAAATCACTGTACGCCATCTACTGAATCATTCTGCAGGCTGGAACAACCGGTTTGGAGATCCCCTTGCCATGCACCACCTGATTGCCAGGAGAATGGATATAGACAGAAGTGAAGTAAATGTTCCTGTTATTTTAAGTTATGTCCTTAAAAACAGGCTTCATTATGAACCGGGCTCACGAACAAGCTATTCAAATCTGGGATACGCTATTCTGGGCGAAGTAATTGAAGCCGTAAGCGGAATGGATTACGAATCTTATATCAATCAGACAATACTTTATCCGCTGGGAATTCATGAAATGAGGGTAGGAAGAAGCCTGCTTGAAGGAAGATTTGAAAATGAAGTTAAATATTACGGAACCTCATTTTCAGCATACGGGGGTAATGATATTGAAACACTTGGTGCCGCCGGGGGCTGGATTGCCTCCCCTGTTGAATTACTTAAACTGGCTGTTGCTATAGATACCATACCCGGAATGTCATCTTTATTAAAACCTGAAACAGTCGAATTAATGACTGATCTCCGGCTCTCAGAGGGTCATCCGCTCGGCTGGGCAGGAACAGACGGCAGGGGAAACTGGTGGCGGACCGGAACGCTTACAGGCACTTCTGCGCTGGTTATGCGCCAGAATGATGGCCTGACCTGGGTTGTTGTCTTTAATTCCAGCACATCAAGGGGCATAAGCCTCCCCAGGGAAATAAATATTGAGGTGCAGACAGCGTTGAACAAGATTGAAAACTGGCCCGACCACGATCTGTTCTATCATTTTGAAACAATGCCTTACCTGTATCCTGATATAGCCGAATTAAGGTAAACGCCGGGTTATTGCAATTATATTCAGGAGCATCTTTACTCTCACATACATTTGTGTAGTTACTTTTCTCAGATTTAAACAGAAATAAGATTCATAAATGTCTAACTAAAATTATTGATCATGGTAGAATGGATAATCGGCGCCGCCGTACTTGCATTGCTTTTTGCATTACTGGGATTTACCACAATAGCACGGGGATTTGCTGCCATAGCTAAAATCCTGTTTTATATTTTTCTAGTTGTACTGATCGTTCTGCTTATATCAGGTCTTTTTAGTTAAAGGCAGGAGAGGTCATATCCGCGATCTTTTCATGTCCCGGATAAAACCTGATTTCCACATATTGTGAAGGTATGTGGAGATAATACTCAATCATGTAACCGGCTTCCCAAACCGTCACATGGTTTAAAACCCGCTATATCCATATATTTTCCCTGTTGTCTTATCCAGATTGCCAGTTTGGCATAATCTTTTAGCGTACCGGGGGAGACTGACTTGTTTTCAGGAAATGAAATTATTGTGATGGATTTTGTGCGGTATGGAGAACAGAGCCACGTTGACCGGTCCGGTCAATCAGACCGAGCGTATTGATGTTCTGGATGCCTTGCGTGGTTTTGCGGTTTTCGGAATGTTCATAATAAATATCCGGGTATTTAGCGGGTATTCCTACATTTCTGAAGAAATCAGGAATAATCTATTGCTGGCCGGTTGGAACACAACTTTCGACAGGATACACTATGTATTCTTCAATGCGAAATTTTATACCCTGTTTGCACTATTATTCGGTATTGGTTTTGCAATCCAGCTGACACGCGGATCTTCAGCAGGAAATTCTTTTATTCTGCGTTACAGCAGGCGGCTTTTTTTCCTGCTTTTAATCGGTCTGGTGCATTTATGGGGTATCTGGTTCAGCGATATACTGGTATTGTATGCCATTTGCGGTTACATTTTGATTTTATTCAGGGGGTTCTCAAACCGGTCCCTGATCTGGACAGTGGCGTTTCTCCTGATAATTCCCGGTGCCCATTCCTTTTACCTGTGGGATGCATCAGGAGGCTACGCAAACACCCTTTATCAATGGATATCAGAGAGATGGATTGACCTTGATCTTCCCCGGGCTTCAGAACAATACCATACCTTTCAGATGGCTGATATTGCACAGGTGATCCGGGAGGGATCTCCGGGTGAGGTAATGAAATTCAACTCCCTTGGTCCGCTGCTCAGGCTCTACGTGATCACCTATGATGCCCGGCTTATAAAGATACTGGCAATTTTTATCCTTGGATTCTGGGTGGGAAGAAAGATCCTGTATGAAAATATCCACAAAAGCCGCCCTTTCCTTATAAGAACAGCTGTTATTGCCTGGCTTATCGGCCTGCCAATGAATATTATTTTTGTTATGGACAATAAGACCGGGATGGACGAATCTTCCTATGTCTTTATCAGGAACGTACTTGATACCGTGGGTTACATCAGTCTAACCTCAGCCTATGCAGCTACCTTTGCCCTGCTTTACCTGACCGGATTCAGGACTGTCCTGGATCGGATATTCAACCGGGTGGGGAAAACCGCCCTTTCCAATTATATCCTGCAATCCTTACTGAGTATAGTATTATTCTATTCTGCTGGCTTTGGTCTGGGGCAGTATCCTGGTTCTGCCTTACTGACCCTTGCTGTGATAATCATTTTCTTGTTCCAGGTGCAGATAAGCGCGATGTGGTTGAAGTATTTCAGGTATGGACCTCTGGAATGGTTATGGCGAACCTTAACTTATGGAAAATACATCCCAAACCGCAGGTAATGGACAACATATCAGTACGGCACAAAATATGATATAAGATCATTGGGATATTACCGAAAGGAATCAATTCTGGTTTAATCTAAAAACTACTGTTATGATCAAGATATTATTCATTCTGCTCGGGCTCCTTCAACCTGAAGATCCCTGGATCTCGGAAATACAGGAAATTGCCGTCGCAATAGAAGAAAAAGAACACAATTCGCTAATTGAGGCCACATGGACAACTCAATTTGAGAGGCAGCTTGAAGTCCTGGACCAAAATATCCCCGGCAGCATGGGAATATATATAAAGAATCTTAATGATGGCCTGGTGCTGGATTACAATGCCGGCGATTACTGGTATCTTTCTTCGACCATAAAAATCCCACTGGCAATTGCGATCCTTCAAAGGGTGGAGGAAGGTATTCTGTCGCTTGATGATGAACTGACACTCCGTGAATCGGATTTTGTTGATGGTGCAGGAGATCTGGCATTCCAGAGACCGGGAACCAGGTATACAATAGCTGAACTTATCGATAAAATGATGAGGAACAGCGATAGTTCGGCAACCGACATGCTAATGCGTCTGATCGGGGAAGAAGAATTTAACGCGCAAATCCGGAACAACATGGTTTCCGAAGGTTTCAACCGGATTACAACCATCATGCAGGTTCGTTATGATGCATACAGTGAAATCCATGAAAAAGCCCTGGAACTATCCAATCTGGACATCCTGCAGGTCAACAGAATACGGTCCCGGCCCGGCCGGCTCGCTAAACTTATGGAGCTTATGGCAATTAACGAAAGTGAGCTGAAGGTTAAGTCAATCGAAGAGGCTTTTGAACGCTACTACAGGAGAAATATCAATACTGCAACGATGCAATCTATGGGACTGATGCTGGAACGTCTTTATAATGGAGAACTGCTGTCAGAGGAACATACACAGTTTTTGCTTGATATAATGCATGGGATAACCACAGGCGACCGCAGGATCAAGGCAGGACTTCCGGCCGGTTTCCGGTTTGCACAAAAAACAGGCACCCAGATAGAAACAGCGGCCAACGTTGGCCTTATCTTTCCCGGTAATTACGACAAACCAATAATAATTTCTGTATGTATCAAGGATTTCGGCGATATAAGGGAAGCCGAAAAAGCCTTCGAGACGATAGGACGTCTGATTGCGTTTACTATTCTATAACCCGGTTAAATCAGGATCATTTACATCTTTCCGGATTACTGCAGGACACCCGGCGGATCCGCTTTCCTTACTAAGGTATTTCACGCATCAGCACCCTCCCACATCGATACCTTCAAAAAAAGGTTAATCAAATTGGTATTCGGTCAGTGTTGTCTGGCAGGTAATTCCTGATTGGTATTTCATAATGGTTGGTTACCCCCGGATGCATACCTGAATAAACATCAACGGGCTTTTCCGAATTTTAACGAAACAATCACCGGATCTTGTAATTCATGGAATTTTTTCGGAAATTGGTCCAGACAATTTTTTTTCAGGACATTCCATCTGTTTTACTGCCACTTTAATAAACAGCGCCGGTCAATAAACCGGTTTTCCGTGAAGGATAAAATTAAATCAAACACCTTATGAAAAGAAGAGATTTCCTTACCCGTTTTATGGCTGCCACCGGAGCCCTTACCCTCGGAATGGGCTGTAAAAGACGCGCAGATCAGTCTGCAACTGAAACTGACAGATTCACTCTGACTGCCGGTACCGGGAAAACTATAACCGAACCTGCCAGAAATATACCAGTTCTGGCTGAGACCGACGTGCTGGTTGTCGGTGGCGGACCGGCCGGAAGTGCCGCAGCCATTGCAGCAGCCCGTACCGGGGCTGAAACATACCTTGTGGAGCGATATAACCATCTGGGCGGATTGTGGACCGGGGGACTGGTGCTTCCTTTGCTTTCTACTCATGGTGTGGACAGGGAAAAGAGGAGAAGGCAGGTTATTTTTGGTATCGGTGGAGAAATGGCCCAAAGGTTGGCAGATATGGGAATGGCAATTCATGAAATCAATCCGGTTATTGACCCGGAAGCAGGCAAATATGTTCTTGATGATATGATAGATGATGCAGGAGTTAAAATGCTCTATCATACTATGGCAGTAAACGCCATCATGCAGAACAATACAGTCAGGGGTGTATTCATTGAAAGCAAATCAGGTCGTATGGCCATTCTGGCTAAAGTTGTGATTGATTGTACCGGCGACGGAGATGTCTTTCACTGGGCGGGTGAAGATTATGATGTGATGAAATATCATATCGGTCTTGTACACAGGCTTGGCAATATTGACCGTATCGATACCGGGAACCCTGACTATAAACCGCTCCGGCTTGGTGAACCCACCCCGATCCCTGGAGTAAACTGGGTAAATATGGGAGGAGAGCGTGAACAGGATGGGCTGGATGTGGAAAACCTGTCACGACTTCAGCTTCAATACAGGAGAAACATATGGGAAAGTGTTGAAAAAATAAAAAGAAATCCCGGTCATGAACAGGTATTCCTGCTGGACACAGCATCCCAACTAGGAGTCCGCATGTCCAGGATTATGGAGGGGGAATACAAGCTTACTCTTGAGGATTCAATGACCTATAAATCATTCGATGATGTAATAGGGGTGAGCGGGGCATGGACTACAATGCTGTTTAACGGCCGGAGGATTCCCGAAGAAGAAAGGCCAATGTGGCAGATCCCATACAGATCCCTGCTACCAAAAAAAACAGATAACCTGCTTGTTGCAGGCAGATGCTTTTGCTTTGAACGTGAATTAACTGAAGATACGCGGAGTGTAGGCTCATGTCTCATCACCGGTCATGCAGCCGGCACCGCTGCAGCAATATCGGTACTTGACCGGGAAAATGTCAGGAACATAAACATTAAAAAGTTACAGGATCTGCTGGTAGATCAGGATGTCTGGCTGGGATAGCAAAGACGGCCGGATTACCGTTCAATTCAGGCAGGCAGAATATCCATTCGTATGAATCCTTTTCTGAGATCTTCCAACGTAAGGCTTATTGCCACACTGCTGGCTATATTGCTTTCACTGCCCCTGGCATGGAGAGGATTTACGGGTATCTATCTCCGGCTGAGCCCCTTTATTATGCTGAATTCGGTCCTCGCGATGAAAATGCTGGCCTGGCTTACCATACCCGCCATAATAATCCTTATTGTTTCATTTTTAAAAAAGCGCTGGTTCTGCCGTTATCTCTGCCCGGTCGGCTGGTTCTGCGATAAAGCAGCCAGTCAGAGCAGCTTAAAGAAAAATTTTTCGCGGGTTCCCGATTTCAAAATATGGTTGTTATGGATATCGATTGGAGCCGCCATTTCAGGATTTCCCATTTTAATCCTGCTTGACCCATTGGCAATATTCAGCGGATTTTTCCGGCTGTTTTCGACAGGTTTTTCTCCTCCTGCATTACTACTGGCTGCGGGACTGCCGCTGCTGATCGTATCCAATCTTCTCTACCCGTTCTTATGGTGCAATAAATTGTGTCCCCTGGGAGGGTTACAGGATGTTCTTTCCACTTTCAGGAAAAGGTTCAGTTTAAAATTCCAGCCTGAAAAGACTGCCACGGAAAGTCCATTAAACAGGCGTCTTTTTATTGCAGTTTCATCCGGGCTGCTGGCAGGGCTGGTGTCAGCTGCGACTGGCGGAACACGCAAACAGGCATTTTTAAGGCCTCCCGGTTCTGTTTCTGAAAATATGTTCAACTATCTTTGCATCCGGTGCGGAAGCTGCATAAATGCCTGCCCGTCAAAAATCCTTTTCAGTAATGCGGGCAGCAACCAACCGTTAACCTGGATGACACCAGAAATTGATTTCTCAAATTATGGTTATTGTCAGGAAGATTGCAATTTATGCAGCACCGTATGCCCAAGCGGGGCAATCAGTTATTTTAATGAAAGGAGTAAGCGTGACCTTAAAATAGGGTATGCCAGGATCGATCATGAAAATTGTCTCCTGGCTGAACCGTCCGAATGTAACAGATGCCTGGAGGCATGCAGCTACCAGGCAATTAACTTCCAGACTTTTGAAACATTCTGGCATGAAATGCCGGTTGCCGATACGATAAAATGCACCGGATGCGGCACATGTGCTGCCATTTGTCCTCCGCTTGCAATAAAAATTATCCCCCTTGAAATAACCTGATCTTTCAGTCCTGTATACCGTTTCAAGGCACATCCTGATATATTGTAGCGGGATGCCCCTGTGTTCTGGCATCCTGTTCAATAATTTCAGCCGTAAGATCATTTTTTGAATATAGCCTTCCTCCTGATATTCCGCCAGTTAAGTGCAATCAGTAAAAGTTTGCCACTTGCAGTTCTTTATTTTCTCCTTTCAAACAAAAAATAATATTTATATTTGTATCCTATTAATGCTATTGCTTTAGTAGTATTTAATGTGTATTAAATCTATAACAGACGGAAATGAAGATAAATACCAAGGTCAGATATGGGGTAAGAGTTATGATTGAACTTGCCCTTAATAAACAAAAGGAAGGAATTTATCAAAAAGAAATTGCAAAAAACCAGGATATATCCTTCAAATACCTCGACCAGATAATTGCAGGACTGAAATCTTCCGGACTGATCTCAACAGTTGCGGGCAAGAAGAGCGGATACAGGTTAACCCGGGATCCTGTTGAAATAACCGTTCTTGATGTTTACAATGCTTTTAATCCGGAATTCGCAGTGGTTGACTGCCTTACGGATGAAAACAGCTGCAGGAAAACCACAAAATGCGCCACCCGTGATTTTTGGGAAGGCCTGAATACAGCCCTGGTCAAATATTTGAGATCGACAACTATAAATGACCTGGCGAAAAGACAGGCAGAACTGGACCAGGAGCCGCAGGAATTGATTTTTTATATCTGATTACCGGAAATGTATCACTGCAAAGCAGAAAGTCATATACCCTTTCGGGGAAAGCAACGAATACATGAATTTCCAGATCACTCATACCCTTTCGGGGAAAGTAACGCAGACATGAATTTCCAGATCACTCATACCCTTTCGGGGAAAGTAACGCAGACATGAATTCCAGATCACTCATACCCTTTCGGAGTAAAGCCTCACCGAGACATCACCCTGCCGGGGACACAGGTTTTTAAGATTAACTAAAAATTAATATCACTAAATGAAAATAGCAAATGACATATCAGAGACCATTGGAAGAACTCCCCTGGTCAGGCTGAACAGGGTTACAGGCAATTCTGCCTCAACCGTACTTGCCAAACTGGAATCTTTCAATCCGGGAGGTTCGGTGAAAGACCGTATAGGATATTCAATGATCGCCGATGCCGAAAAACAGGGTTTCATCAGCAAGGATACGGTAATAATAGAACCCACAAGCGGAAATACAGGAATAGCACTAGCAATGATATGTGCGGCCCGGGGATACCGGCTCATCCTGGTTATGCCCGAAAGCATGAGTATTGAAAGGCGGAAGATCCTTAAATCATTCGGTGCCGAACTGGTATTGACTCCTGCCCCCGATGGTATGAGGGGAGCCATCGAAAAATCAAATGAGCTTGCGGTGAAGTTTGAAAATACTTTTATACCCCAGCAATTTATGAATCCTGCCAACCCCGAGATCCACCGCAATACAACTGCCCTGGAAATATGGGATGATACCGGCGGAGAGGTTGATATCCTGGTATCAGGTATCGGAACCGGCGGTACGATTACCGGAGTATCGGAAATCATAAAAGCCAGAAAGCCCTCCTTCCATGCAGTTGCCGTTGAGCCAAGGGATTCGCCGGTCATATCCGGAGGTAAACCGGGGCCGCATAAGATACAGGGTATAGGTGCCGGATTTATTCCCGATGTCCTGAACAGGGATATTATTGATGAAATAGTGACTGTTGATAACCAGGATGCGATGAATATGGCCCGAAGGCTCATAAAAGAAGAGGGGATCTTTTGCGGTATTTCATCGGGCGCTGCTGCAGTAGCCGCGGTTCAGGTTGCAATCCGCCCTGAAAACAGGGATAAAATGATAGTTGTCATTTTGCCCGATACGGGTGAAAGATACCTGACAACAGAACTTTTTGATGTGTAATTCTTATGGCTAAACCTTAATTTTTTCGTAATGAGATTAATAATAAACGGCAAGGAACAAGTTATTGATTCAGGCAACATGACCATCCAGGAAATTTTAAAGATCTGCGATGTAAAATCACCGGATCTCGTATCAGTTCAGTTAAACCGCAAATTCATCAAAAGGGAAGATTACACGACAACCGTGGCCGGTGAAAATGACGAGATTGATTTTTTATATTTTATGGGAGGCGGAGGTTTGATCGAGTGAAAACTGCTCAATATTTTTATAATGAATGATCTGAAATTTTCGACAAAAGCAATCCATACTCAATATATGAGGGAAGATCCGGCCGGATCACTTCATATGCCGGTTTATGAAACGGTGGCATATGAGTTCGGTTCATCGTATCATCTCGAACAGGCTTTTCTGGGCAGGAGGCCGGATCATATTTATTCACGGATATCAAATCCCACGGTTGAGCATTTTGAACAAAAAATAAAGAATGTTACAGGTGCATTTGCCGTAATGGCGGTATCTTCCGGAATGGCTGCCATTTCAAACCTGGCATTGGCACTGTTAACCTCAGGCGATAATTTCATTACCTCCAGGAACCTGTTTGGAAATACATACTCATTATTTACCAGCACATTCAGGCCCTTTAATCTCGAACCCAGATTTATTGACCCCGGAAACCCGGAGGAAATCGACAGTGCAATAAATGAGAAGACCCGTTTCATATTCCTGGAATCAATAACCAATCCGCAACTCGAGGTAGCAGATATCGGCAGAATATCCGGAATAACAAAGAAGTACAACATTCCTCTTATAATAGACAGCACACTGACACCTCCATGCCTGTTTAAAGCCTCTGATTTCGGGGTTGATCTGGAGGTTATATCAAGCACCAAATTTATTTCCGGAGGGGCAACTTCCACCGGTGGTCTTATTATAGATTACGGAAGATTTGACTGGAACCGGAGCGAAACAATGGAGGAACTGGGACAACAATTCGGACCCCATGCCCTTATCATAAAATTGAGAAGGGAATTTTACCGGAACCTGGGGGCATGTCTCTCGCCCCATAATGCCTGGCTGCAAAGCGTCGGATTGGAAACTCTTGAGCTGAGGGCATTAAAAGCCTGCTCCAATTGTCTTGATCTGGCCAGGTTTCTTTCAACATGCCCTGAGGTAGACCAGGTCAATTATCCCGGACTTGAAGGAGCAGCATATTATGAACTTTGTAATAAGCAATTCCGAAAGCCCGGGGCAGTGATGACATTCAGGCTAAAGTCAAAAGAGTTTTGCTTTAGTTTTATGGATAACCTGGAGATCATACGGCGTGCCACAAATCTTAATGACAACAGGACCCTTGTAATTCATCCCGCTTCAACTATTTTTTCGGAATACTCATCCCGGAAAAAGGCTGAACTGAAGGTACCTGATAATATGGTAAGGCTTTCTGCGGGAATTGAAGATGTGGATGATCTGATCACCGACATAAAGCAGGCTTTTGCGAAAATGAAAAACTGAGCACACTCACCCGGGCGAAGGGTGCGGGATCTTACACAGAATTATGCCAACTTCTGCCTGAGTTACTCCCGGATGTGTATCCGGAACGTTGACTACAGGAGGAAACAATTTAAATAATTTTGAAAAAGCACTATGAATTTTACTGAAAATCAAATTGAAAGATACAGCAGGCACATTATTTTGCAGGAAGTCGGACCTGAGGGACAGAAGAAGATAAATAATGCGAAGGTGCTTGTTGCCGGTGTCGGGGGACTGGGTTCGCCTGTTGCCCTGTACCTGGCGGCAGCAGGTGTTGGCACCATCGGGCTGGCTGATAATGACGTTGTTGATATGACCAACCTGCAGCGACAGGTCATTCACTTCACATCCGACCTTGACAAACATAAGGTTGAATCGGCCGCAGACAAAATAAGCGCCTTAAATCCGGATGTGGAGATCAGAATGCACAAAGGATTCCTGAACCCGGAAAATATCGCCGGCATAATCTCCGGCTATGATTTCATAATCGATGGTACCGATAACTTCCCCAGCAAATTCCTGATAAATGATGCATGTGTACTAAATGGCAAAGCTTTTTCCCATGGCGGGATATTGCGTTTCGAGGGACAAACAATGACGTATACACCGGGAAATACCTGCTACCGCTGCGTGTTTGGATATGCACCTCCCAAAAACGCTGTCCCCTCCTGTTCCCAGGCCGGGGTGCTTGGTTCGATTGCCGGTATGCTGGGAACTATCCAGGCTACAGAAGCAATTAAATATATTATTGGTAAAGGCAGGTTGCTGACAAACCGGATGCTTACATTCAATGCATTTAATATGAACTTTGGAGAAGTCAATCTATCTGCAAACAGTGATTGTCCGGTCTGCGGTTCCAACCCTGTTATAACAAAGCTTGAAATGGATGAGCAGCCTGTATGTGATCTGAAACAATAAAAAATTTTCCCATGATATACTACCGCTTATATAGGTTAGATAGTATTTGCGAAATTCAAGGTTAACTGATGCATATGATCAAAATAAAGAAAATTATAGCAGACAGACTGATAGAACATTCCCGTATGGATATTCCAGTCGAAGCCTGTGGCTACCTTGCAGGCAGGAATGGCATTATTACCAGGCAATATAAATTGGCCAATGCCGATAAAAGTGCGGTTCACTACTCTTTTGACCCTGAAGAGCAATTTGAAGTGATCAGGAGATCGAGGCAGGAGGGACTGGAAATAATGGCATGTTATCACAGCCACCCTGTAACCCCTGCAAGACCTTCCCGGGAAGATATCAGGCTGGCATATGACACGGATATTCTTTATGTAATTATATCACTGGCTGACCCTGTTCCTGATATAAAGGCATTCCGGATAGCAGACGATAAGGCCCTGGAAGAAGAAATAACAATTATTGCCTAGAAGTTTACAGGCTTCATTAAAAATAAAACCCATGTACACCATACCACCACAATTGAAACAGGAAATAAATGAATACAAGCGCTTGATAGACGATTACCGCTCAGGCAGGGTGGAACCGGTCAAATTCAAGAGCATAAGGGTACCGATGGGAATCTATGAACAACGTGAGAATGATACATACATGGTGAGGATCAGATGCACAGGAGGCTTCATTACTCCATTCCAGTTGAGACAGACAGCCCGCATTGCAAGAGAACACAACGCGGGGTATATCCATATCACCACCCGCCAGGAGTTGCAGTTACAGGACGTCGCCCTGGAGAATACGGGCAAAATACTGGAACAACTGCATGAGAACGGACTTTCATCAAGGGGAGGCGGAGGCAATACAGTCAGGAATATTATGGCTTCAGTCGATTCGGGAATATCGGCTGATGAACCTTTTGACGTTCTCCCTTACGCTGTTGCACTGACAGACAAACTAACGGCAGAACCTGATTCCTGGCTGCTTCCGAGGAAATTCAAAATATCTTTTTCCTCATCGGACAGGGATAATGCCTATGCGGCATTTAACGATCTGGGATTTATTGCAAAGATCAAAGACGGAGAACGCGGTTTCAAGGTATATCTGGGTGGATCACTTGGAGTCAAACCTATGACCGGGCATGTTCTGTTTGAATTTTTACCGGCGTACTACCTGTTTTATGTTGCAGAGGCTGCCAAAAAGTTATTCTCCCGTTACGGAAACCGCAGGAACCGGCACAGGGCAAGGCTGCGTTTTGTATTTTACAAGTACGGGAAAGAAAAAGTGATAGAATATTTTCATGCAATCTACAGTCAGGTGAAAACCGCATCAGGACAGGATCTGCTGCTCAGGGATCCTGTACCGGGACCTGCCCCGGCAAAACCGGTTCCCGTCCTGGGCGAAGGCCCTGACTACGAGCTGTGGAAAACAAGGTATGTTAAACAACAGCGCGATCCGGCGCTGTACTCAATCCTGATACCCGTAAGCAAAGGCAATCTTGATGCAGACAGGTGTGAAGCCCTGGCCATGCTGCTTGAAAATTTTGGTGAAGATACCATAAGATTTACCATGAGACAGAACATCAGGCTAAGAAATATCCCGGCCCCTTATCTTGGTAATATTCACATGTTTTTAAAGGAAACCGGATTTGCCACTCAAAAAGCCAATATCCTGAATTCAATGGTGGCCTGTAACGGTGCAGATACCTGCAGGCTGGGAATATGCCAGTCCAAAAGCGCAATGGAAAAAATACTTGCCGGTCTTGAAAATTCCGGCCTGGATCTTGACGGCCTCAAAGACCTTAACATAAATATTTCCGGCTGCCCCAATTCCTGCGGACAACAATCGGCAGCCGATCTGGGCTTTTACGGAAAGGTGGGTCGCACCGACCGTATTTACCCGGCATACGCTATAGTGGCCGGAGCACGATCGGGTGACGGAATTTCAAGGCTTGCACGACATGTCGATGAGATCAGCGCCCGTGATCTTCCCCGGTTCTTAAAGGAGTTCCTGGAGATATACCTGTCCCGGAAATCAAAGTACGACACCTTTTCCGGTTACATCGATAGTGAAGGCGAGAATGATATACGCAGAATTTGCGATAAGTTCAGAGATATCCCCGGTTTTGACGAGGATAAAAATTATTACTATGACTGGGGTGCGGATAATATTTTTTCACTGTCGGGAAGAGGCGACGGCCAGTGTTCTGCAGGACTGTTTGATATGATCGATTTTGACCTTCAAAACATTAAAAGATACATAGATGAATTCAACACTATAGATCATTCATTACCTGCCGGGAAAGCACGGGAAGAAATAAATGTCGCTAATAGCTATGCAGGTTCCGGATTTGCGTTTTATGGCAGGAAATTCTTTCAGAATGCAGGATCCGTGAACCCCATGCAGGCAAACGGGGATATCGGGCGTTGGAGTAATAATGATCATACCAGTGGGAAAAACAGGGATTCAGGTGAATCAGAGTCTAATGATAATTTAAATTCCCCGGAAGGCAGCCATGATCGTTCCCTTGCAAATGAAAATGGCAAAAACGGTTACCGGCAAAAGGAGCTTCCCGGATCGCGGGAAAATGAACTTCTATATCAGATCATATTTTCAGCATCCAGAATGCTGCTGATAACACGGGGCTTTGAGCCTAAAGCTACCAGGGAGGTTTTTGATGGATTCAGTGATAAATTTATCGGTGCGGGACTGGCGGACGAAAAATTCCGGCGAGTCGTTACCATGGCAAGAGATGATAAAGCGGCTGATTTTACAAAGTTCAGGGACAGCATCTTTGAACTTGCCGGTGTGGTAATTCAGTTGTATGAAAATATGGATGATTCACTGCAATTTAACATCCCTGAAAAAGAAAACAACGAAAATTCGCATAGCAGACCGGCAATGAAAAAGGATTACAGGAGTGTGGCATGCCCGATGAATTTCGTCAAAACAAAAATAGATCTTGCTGCCATGAAAAAGGGTGAGCTGCTTGAAATCCTGATCGATGACGGGGAACCTGTTGAAAATGTGCCCGGCTCGGTAAGGAGTGAAGGACACAGGATCATAAGCCAAACAAAAACAGATAACTACTGGTCGGTCTTAATAGAAAAAGGCTGACAGGCGGGTGCAGCAGAATGACATACAAGGATCAGAAACTGCAAACAATTTTATTATGGAAAATAATTTATCATCTCGAAAAAATCATACGAAATGAATTTGAACCTACCAAATTTGCCTTCCAGATCTTCAAAACCAAGATCAAAAGGGCTGACTATAATTCAGGATGAGGGACTGAGTTTGAGAAGCATCGAAGAACTTATTTCAACATCAGGACATATTATTGATTTTGCCAGAATTTCATCAGGGTCATTATGTTCGGCCGAGCCATTGTCAAAGCGTGTTGAAAGTTACAGGCAGGCGGGCATCATCCCTTTGTTGGGCGGGATAATATTTGAAGCAGCCTACATAAGGGATAGTGTCGATGAGTACCTGCAAACGGTTGAAGCAGCCGGTATCGATCACATTGAGATATCGGACGCAGTTGTTGAAATTCACCCTGAAAAAAAAGCAGCTATTATTGAAGAGCTGTCAAAAAGATTTACGGTATTTTCAAAAACCGGCACGAAGATCAAAACAATGTCATTCCGGCACAAGGAGTGGAAAGATTATTTACTGGCTGAATCGGCATCAGGTGCAAAAAAGATAATTATTGAAGGTGGCGAGACCGGTACATCGCCGGTTTTTTCAGGAAAAACAGAAATTAATGTGAACCTGGTAAACCATATCCTGAAATTTGTGGGTAACGATGATATTATCTGGGAAACACCCCTGCAGGAACAGCAGGTATGGTTTATAACCAGGTTCGGCGCCGGCGTGAATCTTGCCGATATCGACCCGGGGCAGATACTTGCCCTGGAAAGCCAGAGGCTGGGAACTCACTGGAAAACATTCGGGAATAATATCGGATTTGAAACCGGCGGCAAAAAACTGAGAAAGACCGACCCGATATTTGAAATTGACTTTCAGCTTTAGCAAAAATGAATCGTCCATCAGACCAACTAATAAATATTTGCTGATGAAGTTTTTACC
Source organism: Bacteroidales bacterium (assembly GCA_007123885.1). Lineage (GTDB taxonomy): Bacteria > Bacteroidota > Bacteroidia > Bacteroidales > PUMT01 > PXAP01. The sequence goes on from SLGC01000227.1 coordinate 19,429, forward strand.
TGTTAGCATAAATATAGCAGACAAGAAAATACTGCTGATCGGAGGCGGCAGGGTGGCCCTTGAAAAACTCAATTCACTGAGACGTTTTACCTGTCGTATTACCATAGTCTCCCGGGTAGTTGATAAAAAAATACTGGATTATCCATGCAGGATAATACTAAAATCGTATGAAAAATCAGATCTGGAAGGGTTTTACCTGGTTTATGCATGTACAGACAATCCTCAGGTCAACCGGAAGATAAAAAACGACTGCGAGGATAAGGGTACCCTTGTAAATGTGGTTGATAACCCGGCATCATGCAGGTTTATCTCACCGGCGATCTATAAAAAGGAAAATATGACGGTTGCCGTCAGCTCAAATGGAGAGGATGTAAAACGATCGATCCGGTGGAGGAACAGGATCGGGGATTTCATTGAAAATACCGGCGCCGGTGCCGGTATATTACCTGATCATACATATTTTAATGTCACAAAAGTCGAACAAGGGCAGGATATAATAATCCCTGAAAAAAGAGAGCCCGGACAGGATAGCATACCCGGCAGGAGCGAGAATACCGGAAAGGTAACAATCATAGGCTTTGGTCCCGGAGATCCGGAATATCTTACAATCAAGGGGAAAAGGGCACTTGAAAACGCCGATATCATCTTTTATGACGACCTGATAGACAAAAATTACATTTCAAGATTCCCCGGTGAAAAGATCTTCGTGGGCAAGCGGAAAGGAAACCACAGCAAGGAACAGGAAGAGATCAACACGCTTCTGTTCCAGGCTGCCCTGACAGGGAAAAATGCTGCAAGGCTCAAGGGAGGCGATCCTTCTATCTTCGGACGGCTAGGTGAGGAGGTGCAATACCTTCAGGAAAGATCAGTTGAAGTGGATATTATTCCCGGGGTCACCGCAGCATCGGCAGCATCGGCAAAAATCGGCATCCCGCTGACACGACGGGGTGTTTCAAAAACAGTTGCTTTCTGTTCAGGGCACAGGGTTAATGATATAAAAATACCTGATGCAGAGGTGCTTGTTTTTTTCATGGCAGCATCAAACCTGGGCAGGATCTCACACCGGCTTATAACAAGGGGCTGGCAGGCCGATACCCCTGTTGCGGTCGTCAGCAACATTTCCATGCCCGGGCAGACGGTAAGAATTGAGAAGCTCGGAGATATTACCACCGGATATAAAGCTGATTCACCATCAATTATTATTGTCGGAAAAGTTGTTGACAGAGATATGGTTTACCGCTATCTTAAAAAGCCAAAGATCCTGGTAACGTGTCCGGATCGCGGGAATTACGAAAAGTACGGAAGTGTGGTCCATTCCCCCCTGGTGCTGGAAAAACCGGGTAAAGTTCCCGGAGATCCGGAAAAAATTATTACCGGGTATGATTACCTGATCTTTAACTCCGGAGCCGGTGTCATACATTTTTTTACAAACCTTCTGGCAGCAGGAAAAGATTCCCGGTCCCTGAAAAAACAAAAAATAGTTTCAACAGCCAGGGAAATATCGTCACTGCTTGGAAAGTGGGGAATTATACCTGATATTGAAATACCAGGCGATCAGGAAAAGGTGGTTAATTATTTTTCATCCAGGAAAATAAATCATGTAAGGATCCTTGTTCCCGGCAATGCAGACGAGCAGGAGCTGTTACTGGAAGGACTCCGGAAACTAAGGAACCAGGCCGATGCACTCAGTGTTTACAGCTACGTATTGCCTGATAACATTTATAAAGCAGACCTCTACTCTTTCCGGTATATTACATTCTCTTCCGTTCCGGCAGTTGAGAATTTCAACAAATTGTACGGAAAACTGCCTGCCCATATACAGCCGGTCATTTCCTGCGGAATAGTGAAAAAGAGGATGACTGAACTTCAGATGGTTGAATGATCAGGAAGAACGGGATCCGCTTCACGCCAGCAGATTCGCTTAAACCATACTATCTGACAGTAAAGAATGATGGCTATAGCACCGATTAGTGCTTTAACGGCCACTTGAAAAAGGTGGAATTGCTTTGCCGGAAGCCATAGTAGAAACCATGGCCACATCCTGCCGGGGGTTTTATAACCAGATCAAAGGATCATTCTGCAATTTTTATCAACTCTCCTGCACGTACCTGATCGTTCAGCAACCTGTTATTAAGAAATGCAAACCGTTCCATATTTTCCTGGTCTACACCAAAAGACCTCAGGGCTTCGGCAAATGTTCCATCCCTCTGCACCTGCCTGATCCTGATCCTCTGGGGCTGAACATTGATCCTTGAAGCATCGGTCAGCCGGTCAAAATTTGTCATGGTCAGTTCAAAGAGGGGACGGTTCCTGTTAAAGATTGCCTCATTGGATACCCCGTGGAAAACATAATACCTGCCGTCATATTCAATAAAATATGATAAAACCTGCAGGGTCTGAACCTGGCCGCCCTGATCGGTCGACTGATGATTTGATAGAACGGCGATCGCCGGCATACCGTTTACTGTCGTTCTGTCGCTTTCAAGGACATTCAGTTCAAGCTGTTGAATGGCAGCGCTTGCTGCCTCATCAAGCGATCTTTGCTGTGCTATGCTGAAGATCATAAGGGCGTTTCTTTCCGGGGGACCAATCCTTACCTGAAGCGGAGAGTTCTCAAGTTCCCAACCTTCCGGGAAAGGAAACTGGAATCTCAGGTCCGGATGATAAAATGTCTGACCATCCGTGTACCCCTGCCTTGGATCTTCCCCGAAAACCATACCCTCCAGCAGTTGAAGGTACCCTTCCCTGTTGACTTCCCACTCGGTATAGCCGAGTTCCTGCTGCCATTTTTCCGCATCAAGCTTGACCGATTCATACCTGTCGCCCGGATCCGGATGTGTGGACAGAAAAGTGGGGATCCCCGCCTGTTCATGCGCAAGGTTCATTTTTTGCAGGACCTCAAAGAAGTTTGCCATTTCACTGGCATCATAACCAAGTTTTGAAGCATATTCCACGCCCAGCCGGTCCGATTCTCTCTCATCTTCACGGCTGAAGCTCAGAAAAAGCAGCTCCATACCTGCAGCTGCATACTGTGCATACCTGCGGAATTCCTCGGAAGCGATCATGCCACCAATCAAAAGAATCTGTCCGAGCTGCTGCATAGTCTGCCTGCTTGCAGTATGGCGGGCCGTTATGTGGCCCATCTCATGGCCAAGCACCCCTATCATCTCGGCTTCATTATTGAACTGGGCCAGAATTCCCCGGGTAAAGTATATGTATCCGCCCGGAACTGCAAAAGCATTGATAACCGGCGAATCAAGTATCCGGAAATGATATTCAAGATCAGGCCTGTGAGACAGGAGGCCCATCTCTGTCCCTTTTTCTTCTATTAATGCAAGCAGGGACTCATTTTCATACAGGCCAAAGGCAGCTATCACCTGCGGATCATATTCTGCTCCCAGCCTTATTTCCTGCCTTTCCGTCATGAACATAAGCTGCCTGCGTCCGGTGACAGGATTGACCGCACAAGAGGGAATAAGCAGAACAGCAAGAAGAAATATAACCGTAAAATTTATTTTTTTCATTTTTTTATGTTTAAGAATTTGGGTACCAAGGGGCATAGGTGCTAACAAATTATTTCGTTTACAGATCCGATCCTGAAGATTACAGCAGGCCGGGCATCAATACATCCAACCTTTATGGAAATAAACAAAATAAAATAGCAAAGAGTTCAGAAATTGAATATCTATCTGACACTCTCAGCAATATTAAATACTGCCTTTCAGGGTACAGGCGGTTTTTGACTGACTTTAACATCAATATCAATTTACAAAAAAATGCTGATCCTCGAAGGCATTAAAACATTGACACTCCCTTGTGGGATTTAAAGTTAAAATAAAAATTGCTACATTTAAAAAATTATTAAAAGACATAAAACCTTTCCTGAACCATGAGATCATTCAGATTATCAGCACTTTTACTTTTTGCCGCGGCCTGTTTTATCACGGGGTGCCAGCAGCGTCAACCCGCATTCTTATTTGACCACAACGATCAGGGGGTAATGCTTTCTGAAGCCGGAGAACCGGTTTTCTTCTATCAGAAAGAGCCAAAGTCATCCGACGGCAGGTTTATCTGCAACAACTATATCCATCCGCTGTATTCTATCGATGGAGACACCCTTACGGAAGAATTTCCTGCCAGTCATCCGCACCAGCGCGGGATTTTCTGGGGCTGGCACCAGGTGTATATTAATGATCAGAGTGTTGGGAACTCCTGGGCAATGAATAATATCACCCACGAGGTGTCCGGTATTCAGGCCGGTACCGAAAATAATACAGCACGTCTTGATGTGGATGTTATGTGGAGATCGGCAATCTGGCAGAACGGCGAACCATTTATCCATGAACAAACATCCATTCTGGTACATCAAAAAGTGGATAATCTCCGTATCATTGATTTCAGGATCAGTTTAACGGCTCTTGTACCCGGTGTTAACATCGGAGGATCGAATAATGAAGCTGGCTACGGCGGTTTCTCCATGAGGATAAAGACACCGGAGGATCTGGTATTCACTTCCGTATATGGAAGGCAGGCACCCGACCGCCCCCGGACCAAACCGAGTTCATGGATGGATTTTTCGGGCACTTTCGGTCCTGAAAGCCGATCGAGCAGCCTCACACTACTCTGTCATCCCAGTACCATAAATTACCCTTCCACCTGGTTACTGAATCAAAGGTCCAGCATGCAGAATCCTGTTTTCCCCGGAAGACACAGGACACATTTGCCCCCGGGCATACCGGTGAATTTGCAATACCGGCTCATAGTGCATAACTCCGATATCAACGATCTGGATATTGCCGGTCTGAAAGCTGAATACGACCAGTTCCTGTTCCCGGAATGAGCTTCTCAACGACCCATCCTATCTCCTTCCTCTTACGCCGCAACACAAGTGATGATATTTTCATATGCTGTGGCCTTTATGTCCGGTGTAAACCTAGGACAACAAGTATCATTTTTGATCTTATCCCCTTCATGACCTTTGATTCCGGTTGATGCCTGTAAAGGGAGATGGTTTATAATGATCTCCTGCCCCCAATGAAGGATACAAGTATGGAAATAACAGCAAGAACCAGAAGTGCATGAATTAATGCTCCTGCTGAATATACCAAAAATCCAAAAAGCCATCCGATTACGAGTATGACTGCTATTAAATATAATATACCTCTCATCTTAAAAAAATTTTATTTCCGATTCGTTATTCTATTGATTTTCCAGTCTAACGGTATACATCATGTCCATAGCTATTCCATTCCTTCTCGAGGGCAAGGCAATCTTCATCATTGTGGCATTGAACGCCAATGACTATATTACCTTCATTAAGGCCCTTTTCATATTTCTCGGCCCTCTTTTTAGGAATTCCAGCGCCCACCATGGCTCCAATAAGTCCACCGGCAATGCCTCCTCCTCCGGCACCGGCAAGACCGGCTGCAATGGGTCCGGCAATTGCAAATCCAAGACCGGGAATAACAATTGTTGTTCCAATAGCTGCAATGATCCCTGCGGCAGCACCAATACCACCGCCAATAGCAGCACCGGTACCGGCTCCTTCCTTAGCTTTTGTACCAATTTTTGATTCTCTTTTTTCTTCATCAAAATACCTTTTCATGGTATCTTCCGACATCACAACATTGATCTCGTCATCCGAATACCCTCTGTGACGCAGGCTGTGATAAGCCTTGTCAGCACTTTCAAGGTCACTGA
>SLGC01000403.1 GCA_007123885.1 Bacteroidales bacterium
AATTTGAGTGAAACGTGCTTCCATCACATCTGATACCACCGATATCAACTATCTTTTGACTTCGCTGATCAATTTCCGTATCTATAAATGCGATGGTATTCATTTTGCTTTAACCCTCCGGCTTTTTGACAGTTTCGCTTAACAGGTCATGACTTTTTATTCCCCCTCCTTAGGCAAATATAATCCACATTCCGTTATAGCACAATTAGGATGAAAATAGAAATAAAATTTGTAAATCTCACTGATTATCTTTGGTTTTAATACGGCAGGAAAAATTTATGGTTGCGAATTGCTGGGATTTTAGCAGTGTTACGTATTCATTGATGGTGGGCTGTATGGGACCCCAATATCTTATCTATTTAGGATAATATTCATTTACATAAACTGCAAACTTCAAATTAAGATCTTTTAATTATCATCTTCGGAAATGCTTCGAGGATTATTGCAGAGGTTGTCCTGAACGGGATTGACCAGGTTCTGGTTGAAAACAATCTTGATTTTGTGAGGTTTGTTGACGACTTCGTTTTTTTCCCCGAAAGGGAAAAGGAAATAAATGTATTAAGCCTGGTTAAAGATATTTTCAGCAGTTTTGGCCTTGGCATCAATTATCAGAAATCGAAAATTACCGGTACTTCTGAGGTATTGGCTGAGTCGGATTTTTTCAGAGATCTGCCTCTTTAGGATGGTGAGGTTCAATCACCGGATATTGAGCTGGCTGTTAAGAATAAACAACATGTCGAAATTCAGTTATATGGATTCCGACAAAAAGGCTCTGATCCCCGAGTGTAAGAATAACGGGATCGGGGTCACATGCCCAGTACCCAAACCTGTCGGGATACACATGGTCCTGAACCAATACCAGGGGGATTCCCGTTCCATGAATACCGTACCCTGACCGGACACCCTTTACAGGTATCATCTTCATCGTCAACTTATTACAGCCGGTGTACCATTGCCGGCTTCGGCCCCGATACATTCCCCAGGTAACACGGTAAAACTTCACAACAGAACCCCAATCATGCTGCGTGCCTGTGGACGAAGGAAGTGATCGCTTCCGCGAACTTCTCGGGAAGTTCTGCTTGTATGACGTGTCCCGTGCCCGTAAAGTTTCTGACTTCCGCCGAAGGCATTACTTCGACGAGTTTGTCAATGACCATTGGGAACACAGGTGCCGTCTCATCTCCTAGCGTCATGAGAGCAGGCCGATTGAACCCTTTGATCCACTCGAGATCGAATGTGAGATCGTCCGGATCTCTCGAATCATCATAAAAACCTGGTACATTATCGATCACATTTTGCCTGAATTCAGGTGGAAATTTTGCCCACAGGCCCTTTCCCAACCCGCTTTCAACGAATAACCTGGCGGCCCCGGAATGATCGCCGGATGCGATCTGCTCAACAACTGCGGCATGCAGTTGACCGAAACCCTCAAGCATCGGGGTTTTGGCAGGGTCATCGGCAATAAGAGATAACAGCGCCGGTTCATGGGTTATGATGCCCCGGAAAAGATCTGGTCGCCCGCTGGCCAAACGCAGAATTATATTGCTGCCACTGGATTGTCCGGCCACCCAGGCGGGAGCCAGCTTGAATTCCTCGATCAGGGCAGCAAGGTCGGCGACATGCTTGTGGATGTTGACCTCTCCGTCAGGCCTTTCGCTATTACCATGTCCACGCCGGTCATAGATCAGAATGCGGAATTGATCCTCCAGGTGTGGAACAACCCAATTCCAGTTCAGTCCTGATAGCATACCCCCGTGCACCATGACAAGAGGGATTTCTCCGCTTCCGCGGAATTCATAGGCTAATTTTGCTCCGTTTATTTTTATCGTTTTCATATCCGTATTTTTTAGTTTTGTTTTTGGGGGTTAACTGCCAGGGTAAATCAACCTGTTTTATCCAGGCAGCGACTACCCCCACTAATGGGTCGCCGAGTGGCGTGCGATGCATGTCCAGTCGGTCTCACCATCGCCTGCTTCCGCCGCAGCTTTGAAGAGGCGTGAAAGGGCGTCATAAACTCCCGAATCAAGGCCGATTTCCTGCAGGTATCCGGCATACTCTGCTGCCGATCTTCCCCAGGTATTGACAGATGCTTCCACCTTTGTATCCGGCGACTCACCGGTTACCCGGTTGAGCAGCGACCGGATGTGGTATTGATACAACTCGAACGCGGTATCCCGGAACCATTCCCGGGAGATGTTGTGATGTTCACAGATGCGCAACCCCTGAAGGAAGCCTACCGACATAGGGAGATAGGCGAGTAAGACCGCCATCTCACTGATATATGCGGCCGAGGGTGTTTCATCGACAAAGGTGGTGATCCGTCCTATCCGCTCGAAATGGTGGCTGTGCTTTTCAAAAGCCTCATGGCTACCCGAAAGAAAAAAGATACCTGTACCCGAGCGTACCTCGCCGGGGTAAGCGGGGATGGAAAGGTCCAGGTATTTCCCGCCCATCCCGTTAACTATGGTATCGAAAGCATGCCCCTGATCAGGAGTCACAAAAGCGGTAGAGGTTATTGCCCTGCCATCCAGATCCGCTCCTGATTCTTTAATTAGATTCTGTGACAATTCCTGGTCAGACACAACTATTATGGAAAGCGGGCTGGATTTAATAGCCCCGGCGATTGATTCGACGACTCTTACTTTTGGACCGGAAAGTGCTTCAGCCTTTTTTTTGGTTCGGTTCCAAACCGTTACTTCAGCCCCTGAGCCTGTAAGAGCATGTACCAGTGCACTACCCATTACACCGGTTCCTATTACCGTAACATCGGTCATCTTTCTGCTTTCTCCGGTCAATCTTGTGTCAAGTGTCATAATAGTATCATTTTTTCCAATCCGGTTTACCCTTCCCCGGTCATACCGTGGGAGTGATATTCTGGTTGAGCCGGAACAGGTTCGTCGGATCATACTTGTTCTTCACATCGACCAGCCGGTCGTAATTCGTTCCAAATGCCTCCTTTTCCCGGCCGGTGCTTTCCGAAATAAAATTAACATACGACTGACCTGTCGCATGAACGGTGAGTGCCTCGTAGCATTCGCGTACCCACGTTACAGGCGCATCATCCTGCGCCGGATCATCCCACCGGCCCCCGGGGGCTACAACGTACAACAGGTCCCGGTGGGGGTATGCAGTCCCGTCCGGGGGAACATGGTTGATAGCGCCTCCCAGATGGAATATGAGTATGTCAGATTGCGGTGTGGGTAGCTTGCCGGCGTACTCAACTAGAGTGTCGATCGCTTCGTCTGAAAGTCCGGTGAAGTTGTGCGATTTCCAATAATTTCGTGAGCCGCTGGCGTAAAGATCATCAAGTATACGCTGGGTTGTTACATATGGTGTTTCAGCCACGGCATCAGCTATCGGGTTTCCATATCGGCGCAAAGGCCGGAGCAACTCTTCACCGTCTTTAGTGTCCCCCAAATAAAACGGCACGATAAAAAGAACCTTTGTTCCATGCACCGCTTCGGGAAGAAACGGTAAGGGAGGTGCCGTCAGCAAATCCGCCCATACGGCGCATTCCCGTGGCGCATTATCGGCGAAGTCACGGTAGTTCCTGAGCACCTCTGCCGCGTCTTTGAGCGGGTAGACGATTGGTCCGAAAAGCACCCCGGGTCCTACATTGTGGAGTTTAAATTCAAATGAGGTAACAATACCAAAATTGCCGCCGCCTCGAATACCCCAGAACAGATCAGGATTTTCTTTGGCGCTGGCGGTCACCAGCTTTCCATCTGCGGTGATCACGTTGGCGGAGATTAGATTGTCTGCAGTGAGTCCATATTTACGGCTTAGCCGGCCGAATCCACCGCCCAGGGTCAGCCCGCCAACTCCGGTTGTCGAAATTACACCGTTGGGAAGCGCCAGTCCAAATGCCTGAGTCTCGTGATCGACCTCCGCGAATGTTGCCCCTCCCTGGACGCGCGCAGTTTGAGAACCGGGATCAACATGAACGGCCCGCATTGCTGAGAGGTCAATCATTAGCCCCTTGTCACAAGTCGCAGATCCGGAGATGTTATGCCCGCCACCACGGACGGACACTAAAAGATTGTTCTTTCTTGCAAAATTGACGGATTCAACGACGTCGGCGACACCCGAGCATCGCACAATCAAAGCCGGCCGCTTATCAACCATGGCGTTCCATATCGCCCTTGCCTGATCGTAGCCTTCATCCTGAGACCGGAAGAGTTTTCCCCTGAGCCTTTCTTCAAATGCTTTGATATCCTGGTTCTGAAGAATGGCTGTCTCATCTGTCCGTGTCTTAACTTCCAGGTTTGACATAACTGCCTTCTGTTTATAAACCAGATTTAGAAACCTCAATACATAGTCAGGCTAACCGGAAATGGTTTATGGTTTTAATCGTCGTCTTTAATTTTGGTAATTGCTTAATTATTTAAGGATATGAAATTACTAAAAAACGATTAAGAATCATAATTTGAAGTAATTAGCGCATGGCAGTATCCCTCGCTTTATACAAAATGTTAGGATAGTATGGTCCTCCTTTTTTAAATTATCCCTGCTTTGTATAAGCTTTGTATAAAATATTTATATATTAACTATCAGCAGTTCAGCTACTGATTGATGATGTTAGCAAGGCAAGTGAATGTTTGATCTTATCGTCAGGGTCAGAGTAATATGGGTGTTAAACTCGACCGGTTCATTCATGTTCATTATCGACATCCGTTCAGCCATACAGTTCCGGGCTTTCTTTTCCTGCGCAAACATCAGGGTTACATTGTCCAATTTCTCCTTGAATTTAAATACTGCCGGAATTATTTATAGTTGCCGAAAATTCTGTATTCAACAGGCTTTTATTCCCGGAAACGGAATTGCCGATTTCCGTGACTGAAGCAGGCGGTATGGGTTTGGTTAAATTGACCAGGCTCTGATCGAAAACAATCTTGATTTAGTGAGGTTTGTTGACGACTTCGTTTTCTTCCCCGAAAGGGATGGCAAAGTGAAGGCATAATCTGAATAACCGCACCCCGGTCTTTCCCGGGTTGATAAAGGCAGGCTCCAAGATGTTGGCCAGCGAAACCGCTACGCCGGGACTTGCTCGTATTTAAGCTAAAATCCGGGAATATCAGAAAGATTACCAGGATTATACCAGCTGACATTTATTACTGATTTACACCAGAGGGTGGCTGACTCAGGGCCGTAAGCAATCTCTGGTCACGGTCATATATATCCCTCCTGAAAAATACCACACCATCATCGTCAGCCCACGCAGTCAGATAAAGCATGTGAACAGGAACCGGTTTGTTCAGGTTGACAGTTCTCATCCGTTCAAGATCGAGCTGAGATTTTATCTGCGTCGGTGTCCAAGCCGGATTATCCCGTAAAAGGTATTCTGTAAACTCAAGCGGTTTATATATCCTTATGCATCCGGATGAGAAGCTCCGATCTGTCTGTGAGAAAAGGTTCCGTACAGGCGTATCATGGATATAGACACTATATTGATTCGGGAACATGAATTTCACTCGTCCAAGGGCATTGTCGGGACCTGGCTCCTGACGGATTCTGTAGCGAAAATTACCCAAAGTTACACTCTGCCAGTCGATCGAAGCAGGATTAACTTCTGCTCCGTCACTCCTTAATACCTTCATACCCCTACTGGCGAGATAATCCGGATTTCTTATTACGGCCGGGACAATATCGTTAATCAGGATCGTATTGGGGACCGTCCAGTCCGGATTAAAAACCAGGAATGTAATAAGTGAACTGAACACGGGAGTCTTCCTGAATGGGCGTCCAACTATCGCCTCTGACTGAAATACTATCCTCAGGATGACTCATGCCCTTTCCAAGCTTCGGTAATTGAGTAATAAACCGGTCCCATCCCCCTTCATCTTTTATCCTCTTGTATTTGGCCAGGCCATTTTTCAGGTTAATGTACTCCCTGTGCCGGGGTGCCAACATCTGAATATTTTCAACTATCCGCTTACTCTGCAGTGTACTATCTATAAACTCATCCCAGTTTAAATCGACTGCTTTACCTGCTGCCCTCCATTGTGGATCAATCGTTTCCGAATCAGTTTTACCACCGGCCTTGTGTGCTGATAACATAAGAAAGGCATCTGTTAGCAGTAGTTCCATTTTGGCAATATCTCCCGCCTGAACATTATCTGACTCAATTATCAGATTGGCCATATTCTCTATTGCAGAAAGATGATAATCTTCCGGCCTTAAACCATCCAGGTGTGAGTTACGAATGGCAAACAAAAGCTGCTCCATGTTTTCCATGCTTCCCCATCTTGCTGATATAAGGCCTTCCCCCTTTTCATAAAACCTGGTTATGATATCAGTGTTATATATATGGCTTCCCTCAAGTACAGGAATCTCTTCCTGTATCATTTCCAGGTGAACCCTGAACTCTTCAGATAACTCTTTCTTATCAGCTCCAGGTCCACATCCGGTAATAATGGTGCTGGTTAATGCAATTAATGTGACTGACAATAAAATTCTGATCATGATACTTTTATTAATCCATTTGTAAGCTTAACAGTAAATATTTTGACTAAATTTTGACCACTTCAAGGAATCAAGCAAAACTTTGCTCACTCAATGAAACTCCCTCAGGCTCTCGTGAATTCCCTTGTGGATTTCAAACCAGAATTGCAATCCTGCTTCAAACTTATCATTTTCAAATGCCTTGATCCACTTATTTAACTCCTCATCAACAACGCCATCCTCATCAGCTTTTTTCTTCAGGAAATAATACACGAAGTCCACATTCCGCTCCGATTCCCAAAAAATTGATGCATTCCGGCTATTGATCCTGGTTGCTGTAAGCTTAAGCTTTTGAAGGAAATCGTCCCTCAGCCCGTAAAGTTTCTCCATCACATCCGGCAGGATGTCTTCAGCCCAGGCACGATGGAAACGACAGAACCCGAGGTTGTCAATCATCAGTTCCCTGATCAAGCGTTCCGCATTTTGCCTTCCCAGTTCGCGTGGCGGGATAAAGTCTTTTCCGTACACCATATAATACTTTCCCATGATCGCCATAGGTGAAAGTACGCCGGGTGTCCAGTACTGGTTGGGCACCATCCACCCTTGCCGGGCAAATCCGATATGCACGAAGCGATCGATTATCCCAATCCCTTTTTCGCGGGACAAGTGACGAGCCAGCTTACGTGCACCAGACGAAAGGTTAATTTTGCCATCCTCCTTAACCATTTCGTCAAGCAGGGCTGCTCCGATTTTTGCATTGTGCATGGAATCTTTTACTACATCAAAATCCTCCGGCGAAAATTTCGGTTTGTCATCCACTCCCAGCTCCTGTGGACTGATCAGGTCATCTGCCATGCAATCCATCAACCATGCCAGCACCCCGCCCACCGATATTGCATCGAAACCGTAAGCATCTGCTTTGCCGTTCAGCAGTTCTGCGGCACGCTGATCAAACACCCCGCATAGCGGTCCCATTGTCTGATAGGGTTCGTAGTCCTTCTTAAAATGGTTGTGCATTTTCTTGCAAACGGCCGCACAGGGCTCTCCACAGTTTTTTTGCTGCTTCTTTTCGATGGTTTCCTCATTAAACTGCCTGAGATAATGATCGACCACAAACCTCTTATGCAGGTCCAGGCGCTCCTCTCTGTTCATGTAAAGCGTCCGGTAATTGAAGGCAATGATCCGCTCATTCATCGTAGCGAAGTTTACCCCGAAGGTTCCTCCCGTGTTAAACTCCGGATCATACCTGTATTTGGTGGTGACCTCAAAGTCTTTGGCCGCCATCTTTTTTTCATATCTGTCCTGAAACCATTGGTCGGCCACCATACGATCCCTGAAATCCTCATCCACCCATGTACCCCCGTAAATGATGCCCATAATGCCATGCTGCTGCATAAGTTTGGAACCAAAACCTCCCCGTCCGGCCCAGCAATCGACAGCCGTCAGCTCACCTTTTTTTACTGGTGCTGATGCAATAGCTCCATTGTCGGTATGCATTGCAGCCGGTCCCACAGCCAGTATCCTTGGGTCTGTCTCGTAACGTGAAGAAAAGTGGTCCAGGGCATACTGCATCACCCCATAAACCCCTCCCCTGCCAGTTTGCCAAACAGTTTCGGGATGCACCGGATGCAGCTCAACCTCAACTTCCTCCCCGTGGTTCCTGTTGAGATAGAGGATAGATGGCATACCGGCCTTCCCTATTACTGAGAACATGTTAATGCCCAGATTGTCGAACACCAGCGCTGCACCACCCATTGAAGAGATGTAGAACCCATGCCACGAGGGTGAAATACCCGTAAAAATCAACCTGTTTGATCCTGGAAAAACAGAACCGGCCAGTAGTCCGGCACCAACATTCAGGCTGTTATGTTTATAGGCAAGGTGAATGCCCAGGTCGACAGGGCCATAGAACGCTCCAACAGGGTACTTGTTTATACGATAAAAACCATTGGATGCATCAATCATTAGTACCCGCAGGTATTCCGTTCCTTTATCT
>SLGC01000395.1 GCA_007123885.1 Bacteroidales bacterium
AAAGGAAGGAAGGAAGGAAGGAAGGAAGGAAGAAAGAAAGAACGGAAGGAAGAAACGGAAGAACGAACGGAACGGAAGAACGAACGGAACGGAAAACGGGCAGGGGCTGAGATTCCTTGCGCAATAACCTTTTCTGAAACCTATTTTCTGAATCAGAAGATAAATCATACAATGAACAAAAAACCTCTTTTTGGAAAAACACTCGATGAACTGAAGGCCGTAGCCGGGGAATTCGGGATCCCGTCATATTCTGCAGGGCAGATAGCCCAATGGCTTTACAGGAAAAACATCTCCTCGATTGACGAGATGACCAACCTTTCCAGAGAGGTACGAAATAAACTGGCTGAAAAATATGAAACCGGCCTTATTCCCTTCAAAAAGGTTATGGAATCCTCCGACGGAACCAAAAAATATCTATTCCCCACAGGGCAGGGAGAATTTGTTGAAGCAGCCTTTATTCCCGAAACCAAAAGGAACACCCTCTGCCTTTCCACCCAGGTCGGCTGTAAGATGAACTGCCTTTTCTGCATGACCGGCAAACAGGGGTTCCAGGGAAACCTCACTACCGGGGAGATATTGAACCAGCTCGTATCCATCCCCGAAAGGGAAAAGATCACAAACCTTGTTTATATGGGGATGGGAGAGCCACTGGATAACCTGGAAGAAGTAATGAAAAGCCTTGATATCCTGACCGCAGATTACGGGTTTGGCATGAGTCCACGGCGCATTACATTATCAACTATAGGACATATACCGGGTATTAAGGAATTCCTTGAAAAGAGCCAGTGTCATTTGGCCGTAAGTCTTCATTCTCCATTTGACGAGGAGAGGCAAAGCCTTATGCCTGTTGAAAAGACCTGGCCCCTGAAGGAGATAATTGAACTATTAAAATCATACGATATCGGAAGACAAAGAAGGATCTCATTTGAATATATCCTTTTCAGGAATTGTAATGATACCCCGCGCCATGTGAGGGAACTGGCAAGGCTGCTGGGTGGAATGCGATGCAGGATCAACCTGATCCGTTTTCATCCCGTGCCGGGCGTGCCTTTTGAAAGTCCCGACAATCTATCGATGATAAGCTTTAGGGACGAACTGAACAGAAAAGGGCTGTTCACCACGATCAGGCAATCGCGGGGGGAGGACATATATGCGGCCTGTGGCATGCTGTCTACAAAATCGGTATAATAGAAATTTCGATCATCAAGGCAGATTTCGATCATCAAGGCAAAAAGGCTGACCCCGGGGAAAAAGAACCGGATCTGACCCCTACGGTGCTCCTGCCGTAGCGCAGGTTGCCCTGTTACAATACTACTTATCCGGTTCAATACATCCTGTTTATAAGCTCGCCGAAAGCATTTCTCTGCTTCACCCGGAATTTGAATTGTTCTCCCCCCTTGAGTATTACATTAAGGCCATTGGGCGAAAGAAAACCGGTATTGAAAAAATGCACCTCCTGGATCTGTGAAGGGGAAATTTCAATATCGGCCATTCCGGTATTCCCGTTCTGACCTTTGAAATATATCCTCTGGTTGGTCACAATGAATTTTCCTTCAACAGTGTTTCCATTGGCAAGCCATTTGGAATTACTGGCTTTAACCACCATCTCGTTCGGTTTAAAATCAATCTGCATGTCAATATGGTTTAGTTTAATATCTCTTCGTGAAAAATAACAGAATTTATGCCAATTACCACTAACTGCTGACCATCTGCCTGTTATCTGAATGCACAGCCCTGTAAAGAATGTACGGAGATGATACAACGGTGTCCGGATTAGAACATTCCTTTTGAATAAGACTGTCTTTATGCCGAAATGTTACACCTTAAAATGTTTTTTTAAATGGGATGCGGGAAATCAGAACATACCCCGAATGGGAACCCGGGCCAGGAAACCAGGTCAGGAAACCCGGAAACAAAAGGGTCCGGGGCAGGGAACCCGGAGCTGAAAACCTTCAGGGCGAAGGAGCCGGAACGTGAAAAACGTGGCGGACTGTCAGGGCGAAGGAGCCGGTAAGGGAAACGTGGCAGAAACCAAGGTCAGGAAATCCGGAAACAAAAGGGTCCGGGGCAGGGAACCCGTCAGAAACCCGGCCGAAACCCGTCAGAAACCCGTCAGAAACCCGGCCGAACCGGCAGAAAACCGGGTCAGGAAACCCGGCAGGTACCGGGTAAACACCGGAGAGGGTGGAAAAAAATCAAAGCAGATCATCATAATGCCTGTGATCGGGACTGCCTCCGGGTCTTCTTCGGGATGAACCTTTGCGGGGGGGCATCTTAAAAAAGCGCATTATAAATTCATCGAAAAGGCTTGACGGGTCATATTGATCATCATCCGTGAAATATTCTTCCCGCCATTCAAATTCTCCTCTCCTGCCTTGTTTGTATCTGGAATACACCTTGTCGTATTCTTTCCTTCTTTCAGGATTACCCAGAATATCATATGCATCCCTGATCTCAATAAAGGAGGAAGCATCCGGTTTGTCTTCCGGATGCTTGTCCGGATGGGAAAGATTTACCATCCTGCGATAAGCATTTTTGATTTCCTTTGGATCAGAATCCGGTTTTATTCCAAGTATTTTGTAATAATCTTTGAATTCCATAACCAATAAAAGAAACTGGTTCAACGCCTCTCGAAAAAATTTGCTTAATGCAGATCAATACTTGCTGCAATTGTAAAATTCCCGTCAATATCGGACTATATGCCCTTCAGGGGTTGGTGATCTTATTCCCGACTTTTATTTTACACTACAAATTTTTCAAATCTTCCAGGCCTTTGGGGCATAGTCCCGCCGGGATATTCCCGAGCCCAACACAGAAGGATGCGGGTTTATCTCCTGGCCATAAATAACCAGATATAATAAAGCAGAGAGGCCAGCGATGCCAATGCAGCAACCACATATGTATATGCAGCCCACTTGAGTGCATCCTGGGCATGAGGATGAGTAGCCCGGTTAGTAATATTGCTGTGATTCAACCAGGCAAGAGCACGCTGGCTGGCATTGATTTCCACTGGCAATGTTATAAAGCTGAAAAGTGTTGTCGATGCAAATAATACAATACCGGTAAGTAATAATCCCGGAAAAGATTCTACCATAATAATTCCTGCAAGCAGGATCCACTGTACATACTTTGAAGCTATACTTACAACGGGAACAAGCGCAGACCTCATTTTAAGGAATGCATATGCATGTGCATGCTGGACAGCATGTCCGCATTCATGTGCAGCAACCGCTGCAGCGGCAACACTGTTACCCGAATAAACCGCCTGACTCAGATTTACCGTCTTATGTCCGGGATGGTAATGATCGGTAAGCTCACCGGGTGTGGAAACTACTTTAACGTCGTAAATACCATTATCATGCAGCATCTTTTCGGCAACTTCCCTGCCGGTAACGCCATAGTTGACCGGAATTTTTGAATACTTCCTGAAACGTGACTTAAGCTGGTTGCCAACAAGCCAGCTAAGAAGCATGAAAACTATAAATATTATCCAGATTGGAGCCATTTCTTCGATTTTTTTATTTTAGAAAGCATAATCAATATTATCAAACATTTTTCAGGTTTGCTTATTTGTCCCTATCAAAATATTTGCCAAACTTGCTTAACCGGTATACTCAGACATTTTGACGCTTTTTACCCGGATAGTCTCAGAACTATCCGCAAAGGGTCATAATCAGGAGACAATTCAACCTAAATCCCGTAACAGGCAAATATAATAATTAACGCAAAAGAAGCTGTTTCTTGCGTATCTTTTAAATTTTTTTATATTTTGTACTTTTTATCGTATATATAACTTGAACTAATGGCCAAACAATCAGGATATCGCAAACATGCATCCAAACTGTTTGGTGGTCCCCACAAAACCCATGACAGGGAAATAATGGAAAGCATGCGTTATGCCGGCTTAATTCAGCGGGCATTACTTCCCTCAGACCATCAGTTAAAGAAGCTGCTTGATCAATACTTTATTCTTTTCATGCCTAAGTCGATTGTAAGCGGCGATTTTTACTGGATAACCCAGAAAGACCGGCAAACATATATAGTAGTTGCAGATTGCACCGGTCATGGTGTTCCCGGAGCCTTGATGAGCATCCTTGGTATTTCTTTTCTTAACGAGATCATCAAAAATGGAACTTCCACAACTGCCGGACGTATATTGAACAAGCTGCGGGAAAAGGTAATGGAGGCACTGAATCAAACCGGTAACTTTAATGAATCAAAAGACGGAATGGATATTTCCCTTTGCATTTTTAATTATGATAAAAGCAGGATGCAGTTTGCCGGTGCGAATAATCCGGTGTATATTATCAGAGATAATGTAATACAGGAAACCATACCTGATAAAATGCCTGTAGGCATTAATGCCATTCACGAAGAGCCATTTTCAAGCCACGAAATTGATATCTTCAGAAATGACGTGATATACATGTTCTCTGACGGGTTTGCAGACCAGTTCGGTGGACCGGAAAGCAGGAAATTCAAATACGGACCGTTCAGGCAGTTACTGCTCGATATATATAAAAAAGATATGGATGATCAGCAGCTTATACTTCGGCAAACCATCGAAGACTGGATGGGACAGAATGAACAGGTCGATGATATTCTTGTGATGGGCTTCAAAATTCTCTAAATACAAAAAGATGTTACTTTCAGAATTCAGGATCAGAAACTTCAGAAGCATTATTGATTCAGGATGGAATAAGCTGTCAACCGATAATATCACCGCCCTGATCGGTCAAAATGAATCGGGGAAAACCTCCATTCTGGAAAGTTTATGCAGTTTCCGTGAAGGAGTTATATCCGAGGATGTATTAAGAAGTGATATAACCTTGCCTGAAGTGTCATGCGCCTATAAACCCGCCACCGATGAAAATTTCGATCTTGTAGATAAAAGCCGGCTTCCTGAAGGCATCATTGAGGCTATCCGGAAGGATAATAAGCTGGTTCTGACAAGGATCTGGAATATGGATTTAACTAACCGGTTATATCTCTCCGGGGAAAAGATCTCTGAAATTTTTGACAGGATCGAAAATGAGGAAATGAAACTTACAGATACCGTTATCCGGGAAATCTACAGGTCAAGATCTGAATGTGAAGAAATACGACGACAGATTAAAATTACTCAGGAAGACTGCATACTCCTCCGGAAGGAATCCGAAAAAATTGCTGTAAGATTATCCAAATTGAATAAACTTTCGAAACGTTCGAAAGATACTGAGAAACTGGAATTGTTAAAACGTGAGATCCAAAATGTTAATTCCGGGTTCAACCATATTAATGAAAAAATCAGGACCGGGGAATTGCATCTGACCAGCTTGAAGGAAAAGCTGGCACAAAATGAAATGGTGAAGGAACATGGCCAGCAGTGCCTGGAAAATATGGAAACATTCGAATATGTCAAGGCTGAAATGGAAAAAGCATACAAGCAACTGATTGAAGCGGATGATAATCACAGGTTAGCTGATGAAAATCAAAGGAAAGCGGGTCGTCAGGGTTTGAAAAAAGCCAGGGAAACGGTTGGTAAACTGCAGCACAGATTGAACCATTTAAAAAATATTTCAGGAACCTGCAAAAGGCTTGTGAGAAACCTGGTCCAGGGAATGAACCTGGCTGAAGCCGGTCAGCAAGCAAATGAAGAGTATATTTCCATCAGCAGGATATTCACACGTGAAGAAAGTGGAGAAGAGTTCCTTAAATGTCTGCCACGCCATGAATTTTTTGAAGATTTTGGCAGCCTGCTGCCAAACCGGATCGATCTCGACGATATTTATGAGAACAACAACCGCGTTGAAGGATTTAAGGCGGTCAGGAACTTTCTGATAATCGCGGGTCTCGATCCCAAATTTTTCAGACAGTCCAACAACCGCATACTTAAACAAAAGATAGAAAACCTTAATAATGAGGTAACGGTAGATTTCCAGGAATACTGGTGCCAGAACATCGGGAAGGAAAACAAGATCAGCATAAACTTCGACCTTGAACATTATGATATTTCCCATCCTGAAAAAAAAGGAAAGCCATATCTGGAATTCTGGATAAAGGATGAGCATGAAAGGCTTTATCCCAAACAAAGAAGTATGGGTGTAAGATGGTTCCTCTCCTTCTATCTTGAATTGAAGGCTTTTGCCCGTCAAAACAAAAATGAAAAAAGTATATTGCTTATTGATGAACCCGGCTTAAGCCTTCATGCCAGAGCACAGGAGGATGTTCTTAAGGTGTTTGAAGATATACGGGAAAAAGTCCAGATAATATATACTACCCACTCACCTCATTTGATTGACCATAACAAGTTATACAGGTTGCTTGCCATTGAAAGATCCAGGGATAAAAGTGAAAAAAGCGAAACAATTGTATTTGATGCTTCACACTTTCAATCAGCCACAAGTGATACCTTATCACCTGTCAGTGCCCTGCTTGGTGCAGGTTTCATGCACCAGGTATCCAGAAATACTGTAAATGTAATTGTAGAGGATATCAGCACCTTTTATTACATGTCATCACTCTACAAACTAATTGATCCTGAATCGGAAATATTTTTCCTTCCCGCCGACGGGAAGGCAGGCGTGCCCGTGCTTATCAACCTGATGACCGGATGGGGCTTTGACTTTTCCGTGCTGCTTTTTGATAACCAAAACAACAGGGCTATGATAGAAAAAATACAGTTGCAGTTGGAAGGATTTAATCTCTCTGATTCGGGTACCCGTCTTATACTTGCCGAAAACTTTGAAGGTTCTGAAGATCTGTTCTCAACCCTTGACTTTAAAAAGCATATTATCAACAAGCGGTTAGGCATTCCGGAAACTAATTCAGGATATATCCATGAAAACAACATTTCAAGGCCGCTTCTGGCCTCACGGTTCGCACAACTGGTGGCAACCGGAAATTTTTCTGTTGATCTGCTGGATGAAGAAACAAGGCAGAATATTGAAAAGATTTGCAGATCTGTTATTAAAAGTTTCAGGATCATCAAAAATAAAGCAAGGTAAAACATCTCTTACCATATTGCGCCACAAATAATCCGGTAACCTCCTTCTTCAAAAAGGATGATACCGGCAAAACATTATCCATTCACCAGTGTTTACACAGGATAGTATACAGGAAGCGGTCCATAAATTACCGGTAACCCGGTGCGCCACATCATAATTTACCAATATGAAGCTTTATATTAAAAATATGGTCTGCAACCGCTGTATAATGGTGGTAAAATCAGAGCTGGAAAAACTCGGTTACAAACCCCTGTCGGTCGAACTCGGTGAAGCAGAAATAGAGCGGGAACTTTCAAAAGAAGAAAAGCAGCGGCTTACCAATGTTTTGCAGGGACTGGGCTTTGATCTGATCGATGACAGGAAAAGCAGGCTTATAGAGCGGATAAAAAACCTGATCATAGAGCTGGTCCATGAAAAAGACAGCCAGTTGAAAACAAGCCTGTCAGATTACCTGACCACTCACCTGCACCATGATTACCATTATCTGAGCAACCTTTTTTCGGAAGTGGAGGGAACGACTATAGAAAAGTTCTTTATCAACCAAAAAATTGAGAAAGTCAAAGAGCTGCTTGTATATGATGAACTCTCCCTCAGTGAAATTTCCCATCGTATGAACTACTCCAGTGTTGCCTACCTTAGCAGCCAGTTCAAAAGGGTTACCGGATTAACACCCAGTCATTTCAGGAACATCAAGACCCTCAAAAGGAAGCCCCTTGACGAGGTGTGAATTTCAGTATTAACTCCATCAGATTTTTGACCTGTATGAATACTCAAATATTAATTCCCCGGGATGAAATGAAATCAACCTTATTATCCATCCTGAATTACCACAATTTTAAAGGCGAACGAGCTGAAACTTGCGCACATATCTTCACATGCAACAGCCTTGACGGTGTTTATACCCACGGAATAAACAGATTCTCTCGTTTTATCCGGCATATCCGTAAAGGATATGTAAAAACCGCCAATAAACCTGAACTTATACATAGTTCGGGAGCAATCGAACGCTGGAACGGACGACTCGGCCCGGGTATGAATAATGCACTTGACTCAACTCACCGGGCAATGGAAATGGCAAAAATGAATGGAATAGGATGTGTGGGACTCTCAAATACCAACCACTGGATGCGTGGCGGTTATTATGGATGGGAAGCGGCGCAGTCGGGCTTTATATTCGTGGGATGGACCAATACTATAGCCAACATGCCTGCCTGGGGCGCTAAAAACTGCAAGCTCGGCAACAACCCCCTGGTGCTTGCGGTTCCTTATCGTCCTGAAGCTATTGTTCTCGATATGGCGATGTCGCAGTTTTCTTATGGTACCATTGAGGCTCATCAAATAAAAAAGCAGGAGTTACCCCTGGCAGGAGGGTTTGATAATGAAGGAAATATGACAAGAGATCCTGATGCCATACTGGATTCCGGACGCTCGTTA
>SLGC01000103.1 GCA_007123885.1 Bacteroidales bacterium
ATAAAAATCAATTTAAATAAGATGGATTGATGAAAAAATTACAGAGTAAATAAGATGAATAGTAAATCTAGGGATGATTCATATAAGATGAACATAAAATTTCCGGAATAGCAGGATCAATGTTTGCTTGCCTGAAAAAGATTAACAGGGGAATGATATCCTTCATACATGGCCATGCATGGCAGAACAGCTAACATTATGTCTATTCATTTTCGTATCTTTGCACATTTGAAAAGCAGAAAAGAGAACTAAATTTACGATTTTGATCATGGGACAGGACATAACTGTTGTTCTCAGAAATCTGAGCCTTAAGGATTATGATGATATTCTTGAAGCAATGAGAACTGCGTATGCAGGAATCAGCAAAGCTCCCTGGAAATATTTTCAGATAAAGAAGCTGTTGAATCTTTTTCCTGAGGGACAGATATGCGTGGAGGTAAACGGAAAGGTTGCGGCCTGCGCACTTTCAATAATTGTTGATTACAGTAAGTTTGGCGATACCCATACTTACAAGCAGATTACCGGTAACGAAAAATTCACAACTCATGATCCCGAAGGGGATGTTCTTTACGGAATTGATGTTTTTGTGCATCCCGATTACAGGAATATGAGGCTTGGAAGGAGGTTATATGATGCCCGCAAGGAATTATGTGAGCATTTAAACCTCAGGGCTATAATTGCCGGTGGCCGGTTTCCCGGTTATAAAGATTATGCAGATGATCTGGCACCAAAACAATATATCGAAAAAGTTGAGTCAAGGGAAATTTATGATCCTATCCTTACCTTCCAGATATCCAACAACTTTCATGTCAAGAAAATCATCAGGAATTATCTGCCGGGTGATTTTGAATCCAGGAACTTTGCAGCACTCATCGAATGGAATAATATTTATTACGAAGAAAAGGAAAAGGCAATCGGAAAAAGGAAATCCGTTGTCAGACTCGGACTTGTGCAATGGCAGATGAGGCATTTTACCTCGCTGGAAGCACTTCTGGAACAAATGGAATTTTTTATTGATGCGGTAAGCGATTATCAGAGCGATTTTATACTTTTCCCCGAGTTTTTCAATGCTCCCCTTATGGCAAAATACAACCATCTGGATGAATATGATGCAATAAGGGCACTGGCCAGTTATTCGGAATCTATCAGAATCAAATGCACTGAGTTTGCAATATCATACAATATAAATATTATATGCGGCAGTCTACCGGTATATGAGGATGAAAAGCTGTACAATGTCGCCTATCTATGCCGTCGTGACGGTTCATGGGATATGCAGTACAAGATCCATATGACACCGGCCGAAATGACCAGCTGGGTGTTTTCAGGAGGTGAAAAAATAAAGGTTTTTGATACCGATTCCGGAAAGATCGGGATACTTATATGCTATGATGTTGAATTCCCCGAACTTGGACGCATCATGGCAGAACAGGGGATGGAAATCCTTTTTGTCCCTTTTGTTACCGATACACAAAATGGTTATACCAGAGTACGACACTGTGCCCAGGCCAGGGCAATAGAAAATGAATGTTATGTTGCAATTGCAGGCGGGGTTGGTAATCTGCCCAGGGTAAATAATATGGATATCCAGTACGCACAATCAGCCGTTTTTTCACCTTCCGACTTTGCATTCCCAACGAATGCCATTGTAAGTGAGGCGACACCAAATACGGAGATGACAGTAATAGCAGATGTAAATCTTGATCTTCTAATGGAGTTGCATGCAAATGGGTCGGTCAGGAATCTGAAGGACCGCAGAACCGATCTTTACAGTCTTAAATGGAAGAAAAAAACAGGCAGATCGGTCAGGGATGTTGAAATTCCTGCTAAACCCGGTAAAAGAACAAAATCACCTCTTGAAGAATAATGGGGGAAGTTAGGTTTTACTTAAATACAGCCGTTATTAATCAAATATTTTATATTTATGGGTAAGACTTCCAGATACGATCAGCGTGGTGTATCCGCCTCAAAGGAAGATGTCCATGCAGCAATAGATAAAATTGACAGGGGGCTCTATCCAGGTGCATTCTGTAAAATAATTCCCGATATACTTGGAATTAAAGAGGATTATTGCAATATCATGCATGCTGACGGCGCCGGCACCAAATCATCCCTGGCTTATATTTACTGGAAAGAAACCGGAGATATGACTGTATGGAAAGGCATTGCCCAGGATGCCATTGTGATGAACCTGGATGATTTGCTTTGTGTAGGTGCCACCGATAATATTATTTTATCTTCCACTATCGGAAGAAATAAAAATCTTATTCCGGGCAAGGTTGTATCTGCCATTATTGAAGGTACTGAGGAGTTTCTCGGTGAAATGAGAGGACATGGTATCGGAATTCATTCTACAGGGGGTGAAACTGCCGATGTTGGTGATCTGGTAAGGACAATTATAGTTGATTCAACTGTAACATGCCGGATGAAAAGAGATGAAATAATTACCAACCGGAATATTACTGCCGGAGATCTTATTGTCGGGCTTGCTTCTTCCGGAAAGGCGAATTATGAACAGGAGTATAACAGCGGCATGGGGAGCAACGGGCTGACTTCAGCCAGGCATGATGTTTTCAGCTCCATTTATGCTGAAAAATATCCGGAAAGTTTTGATCCGGCAATTCCCGAAGATCTTGTGTATGGCGGTTCAATGAAACTGACCGAAAAGGTTGAAGGTACCGGACTTAATGCCGGAAAACTGGTGCTTTCCCCGACACGAACTTTTGCACCGGTTATAAAAGAGGTATTAAAAAATTTCAGATCGTCGATTCACGGGATGGTTCACTGCAGCGGTGGCGGACAGAGCAAGATATTGAACTTTATCGACAGGCTGCATGTTGTCAAAGACAATTTATTTGATATTCCGCCTCTTTTCAGGATCATTCAGGAAACATCCGGCACTGAATGGGCAGAGATGTACCGGGTATTCAATATGGGGCACAGGTTTGAATTATATGTTCCCGGAGAAATAGCGGGTAAAATAATTGAAATTTCAGGGGCCTTTGGTGTCGGGGCACAGATTGTGGGATATTGCACTGATTCGGATGAAAAAAAACTTACAATAAGAAGCGGGCAAGGTGAGTTTATTTACAAGTAACAACAGGATAATTTATGAGCGATAAAAGTATTTTGGATAAACTTGAAGGGATAAAACACAGATTTGAGGAGATTGAACAGCTGCTTACAGATCCGGCCGTTGCAGGTGATATGCAACGGTACATAAAGCTCAACAAGGAGTACAGGGATCTTGAACCCCTTATAAAAGTTTATGGCGATTATAAAAACATCATCAGCAACCTTGATTCGGCAAAAGAGATCCTCTCTAATGAAAAAGATGAGGAACTAAGGCAAATGGCAAAGGATGAACTGGATGAACTTGAAGTTAAAATGGATCCTCTTGAAGAAAAGATCAGGCTTTTGCTTCTGCCTTCCGATCCTGAAGATGAAAAAAATGCCATTGTCGAAATAAGGGCGGGAACCGGCGGAGATGAAGCAAGTATTTTTGCCGGCGACCTTTTCAGGATGTACAGCAAGTTCTGTGAAAATAAGAAATGGAAACTCGAAGTTACGCATTTTAATGAAGGTACAGCAGGAGGATATAAGGAAATAGTGTTCAATGTTACCGGACAGGGAGTATACGGTATCATGAAATATGAATCAGGTGTTCACAGGGTTCAAAGGGTGCCTCAAACAGAAACCCAGGGTCGTGTCCATACATCCGCTGCCACTGTGGCTGTGCTTCCCGAAGCTGAAGAGTTCGATATCGAACTCAGGACCGAAGATATCAGAAGGGATACCTACTGTTCATCCGGTCCGGGAGGACAATCTGTAAATACCACATATTCCGCAATCAGGCTGACCCATATTCCCAGCGGCATAGTGGTAACATGCCAGGATCAGAAATCACAGCTGAAGAATCTTGACAAGGCCATGGCCGAATTGAGGACCCGTCTGTACAATCTGGAATATCAAAAACACATTGATGAGATATCTTCAAAAAGGAAGACCATGGTTTCAACAGGCGACCGGTCGGCGAAAATACGGACTTATAATTATCAGCAGGGCAGGGTAACGGATCACCGCATAAATCTGACATTATATAACCTGGCTGCCATACTTGACGGAGATATTGATGAAATACTGGATAATCTGCAAATGGCTGAAAATGCAGAGCGGCTGAAAGTAAACAGCCTCTGATATTGTCACTACCTTGAATCAAATATAAGCCGGCAAAGCATGACAAAAGATGGTCTCTATAACAATATCTGCAAAAAGCAAAGCTTTTTGTGTGTTGGCCTTGATCCTGATCTATCCAGATTTCCCGGTTCAATTCTGAAAACAGAAGATCCTTTATATGAATTCAACAGGAAGATTATTGATGCCACCCATGAATTCACTGTTGCCTACAAACCAAACATTGCCTTTTATGAGTCGCTTGGATCTTCCGGATGGATGAGCCTGGAAAAGACAGTAAGGTATATCAGGATGGAACATCCTGATATTTTCCTGATCGCCGATGCAAAGCGTGGAGATATCGGAAATACATCCGGAAGATATGCCGCGGCATTTTTCGAATATCTTGATTTTGATGCTGTTACAGTAGTTCCTTATATGGGTGAAGATTCTGTAAAACCCTTTCTGAAATACAATGGAAAGTGGACAATTCTTCTGGCCCTTACCTCTAATCCTGGTGCCGGCAATTTTCAACTAACCCGGAATAACGATGATGGGATGTTCCTTTTTGAAAAAGTTCTTAAAGATGCTTCCGGCTGGGGCAATACCAATAACCTTATGTTTGTTGCGGGAGCCACTAAATCTGAAATGTTCAGAAATATCAGAAAAATTGTGCCCGATCATTTTCTGCTCGTACCCGGAATAGGAACCCAGGGTGGCAGTCTTAAAGCAGTCGCAGAACAAGGCATGAACAACAAGTGCGGATTGCTTGTCAATTCATCCCGGGCAATCATCCATGCAGATGAAACAGATGATTTTTATAAAATTACCAGGGAAAGATCATCAGTCATCCAAAACGAAATGGCCCTTCTTTTAAAAGAGGCCGGTATCATTTAGATCCACGCTACTGCAGACTTCCGGATAATAATAGAACTTTTTCCGAACCTTCCGGGGAAATTCCCGTGATCAACTTATCCGAATTCAGGATAGAATTTACTTTAATATACATGTTAACCAAAAGATGATTAATTTTACAGAATAAAGCACGGGGTGCCGGCTAATTGCCGGACTGAGATTATACCCGAATACCTGATTTGGATAATGCCAACGTAGGGATGCAGTGTAAGATTTCCTTTTTACTCCATCCTTGAGTCATGACATCGGGATGGAGTTTCTTATTTCATACTCCTTACGGGAACCGCTCTTCAGGTAATTTTAATCCTGCACCCTTTTATAAAAAATGGAAATGGAAATAGAAAAGAGATATTTTGAATTAACTCCTCAAAGTCCCCGTAACTGGCAAAACAGGCCCGAGTGGTTTTTCAATCGTGATCATACCGATACTTATGAACAATGGTATGAGGGCAGATACAAAAGGGCGGAAGTCTGGCAGAAAAAGGTAATGGAGCAGTTAGTGGCGAAAGACAAGCGAATAAAAACCATGCTTGAATTCGGCTGCGGTACTGCCCGTTTTACAAGATGGTGGAAGGATATTGGGATTGAGGCCACCGGAGGAGATATTTCACCACTTATGCTGTCCCAGGCGATGCATTTGTTTGATGGGGACCTTGTAATGGCAGATTCCCACTACATGCCTTTTAAAGATCATACTTTTGACTGCCTGTCCTTTATCACCACCTTTGAATATTATAAAGATCCTGTAAAGGTTCTCAGGGAAGCTGCCAGGGTTGCCAGATACGGAATTGCCATGGGCATGATGAACAGGAATTCTCCCAAAGTAGTAAGAAGGCGTATTCAGCAACTGTTTGGCAAGAACCCCTTTTACATAACCGCCACTTTTTACACCCCGGCAAAACTAATAGAGATAATCAATAAGGCTTTATCCCACCGG
Source organism: Bacteroidales bacterium (assembly GCA_007123885.1). Taxonomy (GTDB): domain Bacteria; phylum Bacteroidota; class Bacteroidia; order Bacteroidales; family PUMT01; genus PXAP01. Next base: position 6,026 of record SLGC01000103.1, read on the forward strand.
CCCTACTCGGTTGAATGGACATGCACCGGACTACCGGCCTGGTTTCCTGTTCAGCAATGGGGCCTGCCATATGGAGATTTCTTTGGCTTATATATTAAGTTAAATGATGTGAACAATGAGTGATAAACTTGGAAAAATAGATCACCTGCTGTTTGAAGAGATCATATATTCCAAATGCGGATATAAACGCCGGGAAGTAAATCCGGGTCCGGGTTTTGGCATTGATGTTTCCGTAATTGAGCTACCGGGTGAGATGGCTATTGCCGTTACCAGCGATCCATTGTCGCTTATACCTTCGCTTGGCCTTGAGGAGTCTGCCTGGCTATCTGTCCAACTTATAGCAAATGATATTGCAACAACCGGATTTGCTCCCATGTACGGACAGTTCGTATTAAATCTGCCTGCCAACCTGTCGACAAATGATTTTAAAATTTACTGGGAATATATTCATAAATTCTGCAGTGATGCCGGTATCGCCATTACCGGCGGTCATACCGGGTTCATTGAGGGACAAAATTCAACAATTGCAGGTGGGGGCACCCTGTTCACCATTGCTCCGCGTTCGCAGATACTCACATCCTCAAATGCCCGGCCGGGAGATGCAATTCTGGTAACCAAGGAATGTGCCATCTCATCCTCCTCAATTCTTGCCATGAGTTTCCCGGAAACGGTGAAAAACAAATCAGGCAATGAAGTTTTCCTGAAGGCCTGTGAAATGTTTTATGAAACAAGCTCCCTGAACGATGCACTTGCGGCCGTTGGTAAGAAAAACAGGAATACCGGTACGGAAAAAACAGATGATATATCGGTGACTGCCATGCATGATGTGACAGAAGGCGGCGTACTTGGGGCGATATATGAACTGGCCCGGGCATCGCAAAACGGTGCTGTGGTTTATAATGAACATCTTCCTGTCGGGAGGGTACCTGCGAAAATTTGTTCGCTCTTTTCAATTGATCCCAGGCATTGTATCGGCGCAGGTTCAATGATAATTACCTGCCGTAAGGATAATGCCCATTTGGTCATTGAACGTCTGGGCAGGGAAAATATTCCCTGTTGTGCTGTAGGTGAAATAGTGGAAAAAGAATCAGGGATCAGGCTGGTGGAAAACGGCATGGAAAATGACCTTGTATATCATGAAGAGGATCCTTACTGGGCTTCATTTTTTAATGCATTTAAAAAAGGGTGGAAATAATGGGGAACAAGAGACAAATATATCCGGGAGTATATGTAGTCATAGATCCCTCAATGCAGAAAGAGAAACTGATACATAAACTTACTGATATACTGGATGAACCGATTGTTGCCGTGCAGATATGGGATCATTTTCCAGCCGTGGGAAATAATCAGGAGCTGGTCGCTGAAATATCAAGCCTGTGTCATAAAAAAGATGTGCCGGTGCTGATAAACAATCACTGGGACTGGCTGCTTTCCAATGATCTGGACGGCGTGCATTTCGATAGTGTTCCGGAGGATTTTGATCTGATCAAAAGAGCGGTTAAAAGGGAATTCATTGCCGGTGTTACATGCGGGAATGACCTGTCGGTGGTCCGGTGGGCTGATAATAATTTTCTTGATTATATCTCTTTTTGTTCTGTTTTTCCTTCAGCCACAAGCAACAGTTGTGAGCTCGTAACACCTGAAACCATCATTGAAGCAAAGAACATAACCTCAATGCCTGTTTTTCTTGCCGGCGGGATCCGACCTGAAAACATAAACGAACTAAATCGCTTGCCATATGAGGGGGTGGCTGTCATATCAGGCATAATGAATTCGGAAACACCTGGAATGGCAGCAAGGGCATATATTTCCAAAATGAAAAGTGCGCATTCTTAAACTAATAAACATGAGACCGGAGACCATAAATAAGCTTTGTTGTTCTATGGATAAATCTGAACTGGAATTAACAACCATTGCCAGTGATATTCATGGAAATATCCTGCAGGGATTCTTGACATGCAGTGAATGTGAAAGGATTTATCCTATCGTTCAGGGAATCCCCATAATGAGTCCGGATGAATACAGGGAATACAAGTTGGAACAACCGTTGCTCGATCGCTGGAAACGCCATCTTAAAGGCAGGACTTTTAAAAACTTCCGCCTCGTTGCTCCTGAAATTAAGGAGGGGGGAGAGGACGCAGCAGATTGAAGAAAAACTCCGGCCTGGTGAGTCAGCCGAATATCGTCTTTTCCGGAGGTATTATTCTTTCGGCTTTTCCTATATTTCTCCTGTAAAAACAAGAGTCAAAATTTCATCCGAATAAACTTTAGTTATAAGATTGTAAATCATGCATATATATTTTGCATTTAAGTTATTTTGGCATTGCATAGGGATGTATCCCCTTGTTTATTCATCTCTTTTTGTCTGACGAAGTCTGA